>CAKQTE010000057.1 GCA_934276485.1 uncultured Spirochaetales bacterium
GCAGGTCCTTGTTTCTGTCGAATACAGTCTTTGCCTTCCTATGCGGGAAGCCCTTGTCTGCAAGCACAATGCCCTTTGTGACCTTGTTCTCTTCCAGGAAATCCTTATATGCAACGCTGTCAATCACGTTGCCAGGAACTACCTTTGAGCATATCGGCTCCCCGGTCTCTATTGAGAATGCATAGATCACAGATACATTCAGACAGCCTTTCTCCCTGCTTTTCCTTGATGCGTTCGAAAGCGAATTGCATATGCTTGTATCGTTCTTTATCGTTCCATCTATTGCCATGTGATGGTCTTTCGAGAATCTCTCGACCCTTTTCCTCATGAATTCGACCCTGCCCGCATAGTCCAGCCCTATATTGTTTATGAATCTTGAGACCGAGCTCTTCTCAAGGGGGATGCCTGGCATAGAGATGCTCAGCCAGCCTCTCTCATATGCATCTGAGAGCATATAATCCGGGATATCGGGTCTTGCAAGCCTCAGAAGGGCAATAGCATACATGCGCTGCGCATCCTTGTAGTCATATACTGCCTTGAGCTCTTCGAACACAGAAGATCCAGCCTTCTCGAAGAATGCATATTCACCCCAGTCCTTAAGAGTGATCTCTCTTTCTGTTACGCTTCTTCTTCCTTCTACATATGCATTGTCTATTATGTGTCCTATCACGGAACCGTTTATCGGGACGTTCTTCCCGTTCACTCTCTTGCATCCGATTCTCTGGACAACCATGTAGCGGTATTTCCCACCGTTCCTGTTCTCTTTGATGATTGTATTCTTTGGTCTGACGACTCTCTTTATCTCTTCTGGGATTGCCATGTTACGCCTTCTTTACTATATAGTCCATAGTACAATATATGGGCTATATAATCAAGGCCCGACCAAAACTAAAAAACAAAAAGTCAAAGCAAAAAAACAACCTCCGAACATGCTGTTAACCATGTTCGGAGGCCTATTTGCTTGCAAGAGCTTCGAATATCAACGTTTTCTAGAGCTTATTGCTGGTTTGTATAGTTCATAAAGTTATGAAATCTTTAATTAACTTATGAGTAAGAAATAAAGTTGATTATTTCTATTTCTTAAGAGTTGTTAATTCTTGAGAAATAGTACTTTGATGTCTCCTCCGCAAATCATCTTTAGGTCTCCCTTTGCAGAGAGATTGTATTCAATTACCTTGGAATTGATAGAGCTATCAAGCATGGATTTAGCTTCTTCAGTTGCAGCAAGCTCTACAGCTCCGCCGCCGATAGTTCCATAGGTATTATCCTTTGTTACAAGCATCTCAGAGCCTATGGAACGAGGTGCAGAGCCTTTTTTATCTATGATACGAGCAATTACGCCTTTATGTGTGCTAAGAGTCTTTAAATACTCTGATGATAAGCAAACAAGATTCTTGTCACTTCTGAATACACTGATGATCTCTGCCATAATTGAAATTGCAATCTCTTCAGGAGTTACAGCCCCAATCTTCAAGCCAATAGGAGAGTGGACGCGAGAAAGCTCTTCGTCTGTAAAGCCATCCTTTCGTAAGTCGTCAAATGTTGCCTTTACTTTTCCTTTGGATCCAATCATGCCTATGTAGCTAGAGTTATGTCTGAGAGTATATCTAAGGCATTGATTATCATAGCTATGTCCATGAGTCATGATCACATAGTATGGTCTGTTCTCGCTAAAGGAGAGCTTTAGTAGTTCTGGGTATGGCATATTTGTAAAACGCTTGGCATTTGGAAAGCGCTCCTCAGAGCATACTTCTTCTCTCTCATCTACCACTGTTACTGGAATGGATTGCATTGTTGCAATATCATACAGCGCTTTAGATACATGCCCTGAGCCAAAGATTACAATCTCTGGCTTTTGTTTGATAGTCAACTTGATATCGGCATCAATCCAATTTGTTTCCACATCAGTATTTGATGTAATAAGCTTATCTTGATCAAAGATAGCTTCTCTTCCATCTAGGAATGTATATCTGATTACGTCTTTTTCAAGTAGTGTTTCATATAGTGCTTTAGAGTAGTTATTCATTCAATATGTCCTTCAAAGTCTTTATGGTTATTTCAATCTCTTCGTCTGTTGTAAAAGGCCCTGGTGATAATCTTAATGTACCAGTTGGAAATGTGCCAATGGATTTATGTGCAGATGGAGCGCAATGTAGTCCAACTCTGTTTTCGATTCCAGCTCTTTCCAATAGCTCTCTCGAGATATATGCAATATCCAACTTGTCTGATGTAAGTGATATAACAGAGGTTCTCTTCTCATCTCTTCCTGCGCCTTTTAGCTCAAGGCCCTTTATATCAGAAATACCATCGATCAATGATAGTGTCTTTTTCATTGCATTAGCCTTCAGTTCTTCTTTGTTTTGAAGGACATATTTAACAGAGTGCGCAAGCCCAATCATTCCAGGAATATTCTCAGTTCCAGGAGATAGTCGCTCTGGAAGGGTTGTTGGGATAGTTTCCTTATCACTTTCAGAACCTGTTCCTCCTGCTATCAAAGGAGGTAGTGTTTTCGCAATCTCCTTTCTAAGAACAAAGCCTCCAATGCCTTGGGGCCCAAGAAATCCCTTGTGACCAGTGAACGCAACTCCCGCTATATTCAATTCTTGCATGTCAATGTTTACAAAAGGGGATGCTTGAGCAGAATCAATGAATAACATTAGATTGTGTTTCTTGGCAAATTCTGCAGGGCGAGTAAGATCCTGTATCGCTCCAGATACATTTCCTGCAGGATTAATGATCATTGCTTTAGTGTTTGGTCTTATTAATGATTCAAGACTTGAATAGTCATTGTATCCATGTGTATTAGATGGAATGCGAGTAAATGGAATGCCCATTTGCACCAAGGGGCGCATCACAGCATTGTGCTCATTTGATGAAACTATCACGTGGTCACTTTCTGTTAGTATTCCCTTGATGATCCAATTCAAGGCCTCAGTGACATTCTTTGTAAATCCTATTGCTTCGGGTGAGTCCGAATTATATAGAGACGCAAGATTCTCTCTTAGCTCATATATCTTATCAAAGACATCAAATGATGTATTGCTTTCAGTTCTATATAGGTTGACAGTGCCGTTTTCAATGTAGTCATACATGGCCCTAGCCATTCCTGGGGCTTTTGGAAACGATGTTGCGCTATTGTCTAGATAATTTCTTCGCATGAAAAGATAGTAACATATTTTCATTGTATTCTGAAAAATAAAATGGTAATCTTTTTACTACAGGCGGAGAAAGATATGAAAATTTCTATCACTAAAGACAAGAAGAACCTATTATGGTTGATCGTAGGTGGCCTAGTAATCGGTGTTATTTCATCACTATTGGTCCTATTCGGAAATCCTAAGAACATGGGATTTTGTAACGCATGCTTTATCAGGGATATCGCAGGCTCAATGAAGCTTCACTCAGCTCCTGTTGTTCAATACTTCAGACCTGAGATCATTGGTCTTATCATCGGATCCTTTGCTATTGCTATGATCAAGGGCGAATTCAAGCCAAGAGGAGGATCCTCTCCATTCTTGAGATTCGTGATCTCAATTTGTGTGATGATCGGCGCTCTTGCATTCCTTGGCTGTCCATTTAGAATGATTCTTCGTCTTGCAGGTGGAGATCAGAATGCCCTTATTGGTTTGCTTGGCTTTATTGTTGGTATTGCTATTGCATGTTTCTTTATCAACAATGGTTTTTCATTGGGAGCAACAAAGAGCCAGAAGACAATTGAAGGAGCTGCATTCCCAGCATTCTGGGCACTCTTTTTTGTTATCTTCTTAATCGTTCCTTCTATCTTTGCATTCTCAGAAAAGGGACCAGGATCAATGCATGCTCCTGTTATACTTGCACTCATCGCAGGCTTGATCGTTGCAGTGATAGCTCAGAGAGCAAGACTATGTATGGTAGGTGGAATCAGAGATACTTTCCTGTTGCAGGATTGCACACTCTTAGTTGGATTTGCAGCTATCTATGTTGGAGCTCTTGTGATGAACTTGATCTTGACAGCAACAACTGGAAATAGCTTCTTCTCATTTGGGTTCACTGGTCAGCCAGTTGCTCATAGAGCACAGCTATGGAACTTCTTAGGAATGCTTGTAGTAGGTCTTGGTTCTGCTATGCTCGGAGGATGCCCTCTTAGACAGATAGTTCTTGCTGGAGAAGGTAATACTGACAGTGCTATCTCATTTATGGGTATGCTAGTTGGTGCTGCATTTGCACACAACTTTGGACTTGCAGGAAGTGCAATGAGTGCTGATAGCATTGGAGGCCCAGGCACTAATGGTAAGGTTGCTGTTGTTATTTCAATTGTTGTATTGCTAGCAATTGCATCTGTTATGACATTTAGGAGGAAGAAATAATATGGAAGTCGTTGATTGCAGAGGACTATCATGTCCAGAGCCAGTTATTTTGACAAAGAAAGCTTTGAAGGACAATAAAGAGATTGAAGTCATCGTTGACAATAGAGTTCCTATGGAAAACATCTCTAGATATGCAAAGGCTGTAGGTATTGAGCCTGTTGTTGTCGAGAAGGATGGAGAATGGACACTGAAACTGAAAAAGTAGCGACTTTTCATAGTCACTATGGTGCTTTGGTTTTCAGAAAGAAATTCGGTTCTGGGTGCAAGCTTGCGCCTGTTCCCAGAGCCTTATCTTCTTCTTGTGGAACAGCAGCGTTCTTCTCAGGTGCTGTCGATAATAGTTTGATCGATGAGAACCTGGAAGCAATATATGAATTGGCAGGTAGTGGCTATAGGAGGATATATGGAGAAGAAGAAGGACGTTAAGCTAACAAGTATGGTAAAGACCTCAGGTTGTGCAGCTAAGCTTCCTCCTGAGGCTTTGCATTCTGTTATAGATAAGCTTCCTGTGCATAGTTCAGAGCGCCTCTTGGAAGGATTTGAATCCTCAGATGATGCACTCGTGTATAGAGTCAAGGATGATATTGTTGCAATTGAGACAGTTGATTTCTTTCCTCCAATGGTTGATGACCCATATATTTTTGGTCAAGTTGCAGCAGCCAATGCGCTATCGGATGTATATGCAATGGGAGGAGAACCTAGCGTTGCAATGAATCTGTTGTGTTTCCCATCGTGCTTGGATTTGTCTGTTATGGAGAAGATTCTTCTTGGAGGATTGGATAAAGTCCATGAAGCGGGAGCTGTTATTGCAGGTGGCCACACTATTGCAGATCCAACTCCTAAATATGGCCTATGTGTTACAGGCTTTATGAAAGAGAGCGATGTTTGGTCAAATAAGGGTGCTAGAGAAGGCGATGTTCTTGTGCTTACAAAAGCTTTGGGAGTAGGTGTTGTAAACACTGCTGTCAAAGGTAGAGAAGCAGACGAAGAGAGTGCGCGTGAGGCAATTGAGTCAATGACAAGACTCAACAAGGAAGGCAGAGACGCTGCACGCGACTTGGATATTCATGCTGCAACTGATATCACAGGATTCTCGCTTGCGGGCCATAGCTATGAAGTTGCATCCTCTAGCGGAGTTACGATTGAGATCGATACATCAACTCTTCCTTTTATCAAGGGTGCGTTGGAATTTGCTCGTTTTGGCTTTATCCCAGAAGGTATGTATAACAACCTGGATTATGTATATGGAAAGGTTGAGTTCAAGAAAGAATTAAAGCAAGAGGTCAAGGACCTTTGCTGTGATCCTCAAACAAGTGGGGGCCTTCTTTTGTCGCTTCCAGAAAAGGATGCGAATGTTCTTGTTGAAAGAATCAACAAAGATTATTGTCGCATAATCGGGCGTGTTATACCCAAGCGTGATAAACACGTTTATTTCATCTAAATGTTGAGGTAGGAGGAGATTTCTTTCTACCTTATTTTTTTCATTCATTATTATAATCTCAATGCAATTTGTCCTATAATGAAAGCAGAGGATATTATGAGTAATTGGAAATATAATTTTGATCCAAAAATTCTCTTACGCGGAGAGATGTACTACAAGGAAGGAAGAGTAGGGAATATCGAAAGGAATGGAGATGCGTACAGTGCAACTGTATATGGTTCCTTTGACTACAATGTATATGTCGAATTTGATGATGGCGACTTGATCGTTGCAGATTGCACTTGTCCTTATTCTCATGATGAAGATAAGTATTGCAAACATGTAGCGGCACTATTATATGCAATTGAAGATCAGTGGGGAGAAATGCATCTAGAGGATTTGGAAGACTTGGAAAGTATCCTTGAGCGAACTCCTAAATCTGAGCTAATAGCACAATTGTTGATATTAGCAGACGAAGATCCTGATGTAGAGGAATATCTGAAAGCAAAGTTCTCTCGCTCTTAGTCATATGCATTGTTTAAATTCTTGTTTCCTTGGTACAATTGCGCGGTATGCATGAAGAAGATCTAGGAAACAAGAATATTTTTTCACTTGTAATTGCTATGTCATTGCCGATAGTTCTATCGATGGCAATGCAAGCTATATATAATGTTGCAGATAGCCTGTTTATATCCCATTATTCTGAAATAGCGTTTGCAGGTGTTTCTATAATTCAGCCTTTGTTATTGTTTGCGCTTGCACTAGCAAATGGAATTGCAGCCGGTGTTGGTAGTTATCTATCGAATACATTAGGTGCAAAAGCATACACTAGATCCAAAAGTGTTGTAAAAACAGGTTGGACTTTCGCACTTGTATTAGGTGTCATTACATCTATCTGTTTATATCTATTTGCCTCTCCATTTGTTCACATATTCTCCCATGATGATATTGCATCTCCTGCTGCTATATCATATTTGAAGGTTATTTCTCCTTCCATTCTATTTGTATTTATCTCATCCTGCATTGGATTTATCCTTCAGGCCCATGGCTTGGCCAAGAAGAATATGTATGTACAAGTGTCAGGAGCACTTGTGAATATAATCCTGGATCCTCTGTTCATATTCACTCTTAATATGGGAGCTGTGGGAGCTGCGTTGGCGTCTGCTATTGGATATCTGGTATCATGCGTATTGGCATTGATCTTCTATTTCAATTCATCATGCACTCACTCCAGTCCTGGCTTTGACAAAGAGAGTGCAAAGAGAATTCTTTCAATTGCACTTCCTTCTACACTAGGACAGGGGGCGGGGCCTATTGTAGGTGTGATCCTAAATAGACTTGTTGTCTCTTATGGAATAGAGGCTATGGCTGTATTTGGAATGTATCTGAAAGCTGAGTCTTTCATGTTCCTTGCATCCCAAGGAATAGCAAGTGCGCTCATTGTCATCGTTGGATATAACTATGGAAAGGGAGACATTGAAAGAGTAAAGAAAAGCTTTAAAGTGTCACTGGTGATGGCATGGACAATGATGATCATCGGATTTGTTCTTTTCCAAGTGCTTGCGCGTTGGATAGTTTCCTTATTCACATCAGATCAATCTCTTATTGCTATGGGAGTTCCTGCATTCCGTTCTCTTTGTTTCTGTTTCTTGCTAACAGCACCAAACATCATAACAACAGGATTATTGCAAGGCCTCGGAAGAGGTGGAACAAGTATGTTCATCACATACTCACGTTTCTTTATCTTCCTGATTCCAATTGCATTTATCCTGAACTCTCTGTTTGGACTATCGGGATTATGGTTCTGCTATTTCTCTGCAGACATTCCAACGTTGGTTCTTTTGTATTTCGTCCATAGGAGATTGGACAGAACTGTTCTTGTGCAATAAGATATAGGCAAGGGGGATGAGATGAAGAGAATAATCTTTTTATTTTCCATTGCTTTGTTATTTATTGCTGTGTCATGTTCACCAAATGATAATTACTCAAACGGTAACGATGATGTTGATAGCTTGTTAAGCCAACCTCGTTCAGCTGTTGTAATGGCAGACATGTCTTCAACTAAGACTAATTCTCGTGCATATGGTGATACTTATTTTTTGACGATAAAAGATCTTGATGATTATATTCCTCTCCTGTTTAAGAGTACCAAAGGCAAGATAGTATCTATCAAAGTTGAAGACGCTTTAAGTTTCGAGCATTACATTATCTGTAATGTGAGAGGAGTAGTAAAATTTGATACTAATGTTGATTGTGATACAATTGGCGATTTCATTTCTGGTAACAAAATTGATTTGGGATTCACTCAACAGTATTTATATAAAACAATCTTAATCGATCTTTATACAGGACAGGTTGTTGATATGAAAGATCATCGTCTTCGCGATTGGATGAAAATAGGTTTTGATGATGATTACATCTATATGTCAACAAATCGCAGAATATTGCGAATTTCAAAGAAAAACTTGAATTCTGCACAATACATCACATCTGATTTAGAGGAAGCTGATGTATGCTTTATCGCAGGAGATTATGTTTTTTCAGATAACAAAGCATACTTGAAAGATGATAGTGGAAAACCATTTATTTATGATCATTGGCAGTATTTCTGCAGAGATAATCTTCTGTCAAGAAAAAAGAATTCGAAATATTATTATGTTCTAAATTATGAACCAATTGGATATTATTATCAAACTAGTAAATGGGATGATTCATATGCCAATTTCTTAGTTAAAATTTCTACAGAAAAGGGATCCATAGGAACAATTCTTGGAAGAAAAAAGATTGATGTGGAAAAACTAGGCATTAGTAAGACTTTTGAAATCAGATTGGATTCTGAAATTACAAATTCCTTGTTAGCAAATACACATACCGTCGAAAATGGCAGAAGTCATGTTTCTAATGATGCTCCATTAGCATCAACTAAGTATGATTTAATGTATAATTCTTGGGTTGAGTATGATATAGAAACTGGACAAGGATATTTCTATTATTTTATCGAAGATGATAGTGAATTTGGATGTTATTTTGAAAAGATTGAACATGACTATTCTAAGTTGAAAGATATACAAAGAATTTATGGAGAAGCCGATAATTTGTGCTATGCAGTATTGTCGAAACAAGGTCCTAATTTGTATTTTGTCGATTGTAATAATCATATAATCAATTTCAATGTTATAACGGGCGAATATACTGAATCATCATATGTAGTGGATATTCAAAGTTTAAAAAACAAATTTATCACAGTTTCTGGTAATAATGTTATTTATAAAGAGCTCGTAACAGGATCTTCCTATGTTACAAAGGTCCTAGATCTTGGCGATTTAAATAAAGAACCAATGATTGTTGACTACGAACCTACCAGTATCATCAATTTACCTAATTTGAGTTTTTAGTGTGAAAAGTATTGTGCAACAAAATGCAACAAACAGTTGCTTAGCTGAATAATGCGTTGTATGATTACTATGTAAGATTGAGAAACATGGAGGCCCCAAATGGCTAAGAAAACCAAAGCTGAGATCCAGAAGAGAATTGAAGATCTCAGAAAGCTAGATTTCGGTTCAATGTATATGAATGATTTCTTCCATACATGGAAGGAAAGCGATGATGAGCTTGCAGCAGTTTTTGAAGTTGCAGAGATTCTTCGTGGTCTAAGAGAGAACAACATTTCTACACGTGTTTTTGACTCAGGCCTCGGAATTTCAGTCTTCAGAGACAACTCAACAAGAACAAGATTTTCATTTGCTTCTGCTTGTAACCTTCTTGGTTTGGAAGTTCAGGACCTTGATGAAAAGCTATCTCAGATTGCTCATGGTGAGACAGTCAGAGAGACAGCTAACATGATTTCCTTCATGGCTGATGTAATTGGTATCAGAGATGATATGTATATCGGAAAGGGTCATACATACATGAAGACTGTTTCAGAAGCTGTTCAGGAAGGATTCAGAGATGGAGTACTAGAGCAGAGACCAACACTAGTTAACCTTCAGTGTGATATCGACCATCCAACACAGTCAATGGCTGACTTGTTGTCAGTAATCAACTATTTCGGTGGTGTTGAAAACCTCAAGGGTAAGAAGGTTGCAATGACTTGGGCTTATTCCCCATCATACGGAAAGCCTCTTTCAGTTCCACAGGGAATCATTGGTCTATTCACAAGATTTGGAATGGACGTAGTTCTTGCTCATCCAGAAGGCTACAACGTAATGCCTGAGATCGAAGAGATTGCAGCTGAGAATGCTAAGAAGTCCGGTGGTTCTTACAAGAGAGTCAACTCAATGGAAGAAGCATTCAAGGATGCAGACATTGTATATCCAAAGTCATGGGCATCATTTGCTGTAATGGAAGAGAGAACAAAGCTCGTAGAAGAGGGCAAGTTCGATGAGCTTAAGGATCTTGAGAAGAGATGTCTTGAGAACAACGCTAAGTTCAAGGATTGGACATGTACAGAAGAGCTTATGAAGACAACTAAGGACGGAAAGGCTCTATACATGCACTGCTTGCCAGCTGATATCACAGGTGTATCTTGTAAGGAAGGGGAGGTTGAAGCATCAGTATTCGATAGATACCTAGTTCCTCTTTACAAGGAAGCTAGCTACAAGCCATATGTAATTGCAGCTATGATCGTTCTTGCTAAGTTCAAGGATCCGGCAGCATTGCTTGAGAAGCTTCTTTCTCAGGACAAGGACAGAATCACAGAAGTATAATAGATAGTAACTGCTATCAACCAGGAGATATATTGAGCTATAGCCTTAAAAAGCTATAGCTCTTTATTTCGTGCTATAGATGTGAAAGAATGAGATGAAAATGTGAATATTAATAATGTTTGTGAATAAATAGTGAATATTCACATTAAATTCATTGAATTGAATTCGAATTAATGCGATCTGAAATACAAAATCTGACTTTCAAGGATGCATCTATAATCTGTTCGAAATACAAAGTAGAACTATCTGAAAAAGATTATATAAATCTCGGCTTGAAGAGAGCAGACGATAAATCATTTACGATATTTAGCCGAGAAAGCCCACGAGCTTCAGCTGTGGGATGAGAGGCTCTGAGAATCTTTCTTAATATGTTGGTTTTTAGTCGATTTCGTTAGAAATAAATTATATTTGAGCTATAAATAAATTGTAAGGAAAAAAGACAGGTATCTGTCATTGAAACCATTGGTTGTTTATCTTGAAACAATGCCAATGCATTCTGTATCGAGGACTAGAGGAAAAAGCATGAGGACCCTGACCGTCAAGCTCTATAATGATGAGGATTGCAAACACCTAAACGACATGATCAATGTCGGAGGCATCATATACAATACTGCACTCACCATCATTCAGGATGAGTATAAGAAAGACGGGAAGCTGATGAGGAAGAATGAGCTTCAGAAGATCCTCAAGGATATCAGGAACAGCGAGGAGAACAGCTTCTGGCAAATGGTTTGCAGCCAGGCAGTACAGGATATAACGGATAGGATATATCGTTCTTATAACAGATTCTTCAAAGACAAGGAGAAAGGCATCAAGACATCTCCTCCAAAGAGAAAGAAGGTAAAGAAATACAAAAGCATAACATACAAGCAGGCTGGATATAAGTTTCTTCAAGGTGGCAGAGTCAAGATTGCTGGCCGCATCTACAGATACTGGGATTCCTATGATGGACTACTGGAGACAGTGGATGTCCATACGATGACGATAAAAAGAAATATTCTAGGCGAGTACTTTCTATTTATAACTGTCGATGCTCCCATCACCATGGGTGAGAACAGGGATGGGAGATATGCAGTCGGGATGGATTTCGGACTCAAGACCTTTTTAACGTTATCGGATGGAACAAGGATAGAATCACCACAGTTCTTCAGGAAGGGAATCAAGGAAATCAGGAAGGCAAGCAAGGAGCTCAGTCGCAAGGAAGAAGGTAGCAATGGATACGTGAAGGCAGCAAAGGCTCTCTACAGAAGGCATGAGCATATTGCCAACTGCAGACGGGATTGGTTCTTCAAGCTTTCCCATGAGCTATGCTCTGCCT
>CAKQTE010000058.1 GCA_934276485.1 uncultured Spirochaetales bacterium
CTGGAGAGCTTGCAGCCAAAGGCTTGAAAACCAAGCTCAAAGTCTCAGAGTGCTTCAGAGGAGTAACTGGACCTGATGACTTCTGCGTCATTAAGTCCATTCTTGAGACTGCTAGAAAACATGGCCTCAATCATCTGGACATTCTTAAGGACTTATTCTCTGGAAAAGATGTCGCGCCAAGCTTCTCTCTCTGAGAAGCTAAGTTTCTATACCAAAACACCTGAGTAGTTACCGTCAATGAAGAAAATTGATTTATTGTTATATAAACCCCTCTCGTTTCAAATAATTTATTATACTCAATTGAGTTACTTAATTTTTATAGCATCATATGGACACATCTCGTGACAACAATAGCAACGAATGCACTTCGAGGTATCGATTTGGACGTGTTTATCCTCTATAACCAAAGCCTTTGCAGGGCATATATCAACACATTTGGAGCATAGTCTACATCTTGTTCTATCAAATGATGGGGCATGTCGACGCTTATTGCTGTTGCTGTCAAATATTCTTGTTATGAAAGGAAACAATAATGAATTGATTATTCCTCGTTTCTTGATCTCTACACGTTTGAAATCCTTAAGAATTTCTTCTTCTGGCTTTAGTAGCGTGTATATGCCATCAGTAGCGCCTTTGCTTTCTCTTTCAGCTTCTCGAAGTATTGGGATATCTTCAGGCTTGTATCCCATTATGATAGCTTCTGCTTTGTCGAGAGCAAGAGGAGAAGAGGATGCTAACAGCAGAGAGCTATTAACCAATTCCCCGTTTGCGGGTCCTGCTCCTTCCATTGATATTATTCCATCCATTACTGCATAGTCTGGAACGCGTGAGTTATAGATGGAAAGAATCAAGCGAGCAAACTCATCAGGTGTTGTCGCTCTCAAGTGCAATGGGCTTTTGTTTAGCCCTGGAATGATTCCAAACATATTCTTCACAGCACCTGTTGCATACATCAATTGATGTGTCTTCATCTTACACATCGAAAACACAAGATCAACATCAAAAACAATCTTTGCACATGGCGCCTTGATCCCTTTGTATAGAGATAGGGAAACAGTCTCTTTTGAAAAATCGACCCATTCTGCGCCAGTATCTTCACATACTTTTGCAAATCCAGATACCTTGCCATGAAATGTTGGGCCAGGAAGACCAGGAGAGTCTCCGATATAAATCTTCTTTGCACCTTTTTCCTTTAGGATGTCTGCCATCGCCTTCACAATCAAAGGATTGGTTGTGATGTTCTTGTCTACATCACTATCTGATAGGATATTTGGCTTTAATAGAATGGTTTTATTCTCGACTGTTGGAAAATCAGTGTTTTCTATGAGCCTATATAATGCATCCTTTATTCTTGTCTCGTCATAGCTAGTGCATTTTGTAATTGCAACTTTTGTCATATCTTCCTCATTAGGCATGCATACATTGGCCCCATGCCATTGGCTCTATCTGGAAGCACAATGTTTCCATATGAAAGATTCTCGCTCTTATCGATATCCACCGGAATGAATTCAACTTCCTCTTTATGTTTCTTTACAAGCTTCTCAATGACACATTCGTTCTCTTCTGGATTTATCGAGCAAGTAGAGTAGAGGATATAGCCACCCTTTTTGACAGCAAGAAGGGCAGACGAGAGCATTGCATATTGCGTAATTGCGAGTCTCTTTGGGCGATTTGGACTCCAGTCTGCTAGGTGCTTTTCGCTATTGATTACATGACGCTCTGATGAGCATGGTGCATCAAGCAGTATTGCATCATAGACATCTTTCTCATATACGCCCCAGCTTGTTGCATCAAAGCCTGTGACTTTGGATATCGCACATTCTTTATCATCAAGACACTCGTGAATTACCTTTCTTAGCCTTTCACGTCGATCAGGGGATCGGTCGTTTGATGTCAAGGCTCCAAGGCCTGAAAGCTTCTTTGCAATGACCAGTGTTTTGCCTCCAGGGGCTGCACACATGTCAAGGACATTCATACCAGGTTCTACAGGCAGCAGGGAAGCTGTTTTATAGCTTGCAATATCTAGGTAATATGGAGATTTTAGATTTGGAATCTCGATCGAGCTTTCTTTCTCTTTCAGGAGGGAGTCCTTTAAGCCCTCCCATCTTTCTTGATATAGAGCTTTGTAGTATTCCTCGAATCTTTCTTCTCCGCTAAGTTTGTTTTTCTTACTCATTTAAAGAACCATAATGTGATAATGCATCCAAGTGCGATGCCAATTAGCATTCCCCAGAAGACCTGAAGAGTAGTGTGTCCTACCATCGTCCTGAAGTTCTGTCTGGAAAAGCCTCCATTCATTGATGCTAGTAGCTCCGAAATTTCATTTAGAAACACTGAGTGCTTTCCCGTCTCTAGGCGAACATTCATTGCATCGTTCATTACAACAAGCAAGAAAACGAATGAAAGAACGAATATGTCTGATGCAAAACCATTTCTGATTCCAATGGAGACAGCTAGTGCTGATACTGCAGCTGTGTGTGATGAGGGCATACCTCCATTTGATATCACAAGCTTGGGTTTCCATCCTTCCCCTGAGAATAATGATATGAATGGCTTTAGCGCTTGAGCACATAGCATTGCGATAAAAGAAGACCAAAATGGTGCATTATTTAGAATATTGTTGTCCATCAACAAACCGCCTCCTCAAGCATTATAACAGAGAAATATAAATTTCTTTAAGAGCATATGGAAAGAAAAAGGACTTGCCGCTAAGCAAGCCCTTGATCTTGGTTATATATTCGATCAGTCGTCAGCATAAGTATCGAAATAGCCCTGGATGAAGATTACAGGTGTACCCTTATCTCCACTTCCACTTGTGAGGTCACAAAGGCTTCCGATGAGGTCTGTTAGCTTTCTAGGTGTTGTTCCCTGGCTAACCATCTGACCAACGAGGTCCTTGTTCTTGTGTGCGATGAAATCCTTCATTGCATTCTTTAGCTCTTCGCCCTTGAGAGAAGCAAAGTTGTTATCTGCAAGATACTTGAGCTTAACTTCGTTAGGAAGACCATTGAGGCCGGATGTACATCCTGGAGCTACAACTGGGTCTGCAAGCTCCCAGATCTTTCCTTGAGGATCCTTGAAAGCACCATCTCCATAAACCAAAGCCTCGATATGCTTTCCTGTAACTTCTGATAGCTTAGCGCTGAGCTTTTCAGCAAAACTCTGAGCATCTCTTGGGAATAGCTTTAGAGTATCTTCTGTAGCCTTATTGCTTCCAAGTAGACCGAACTGTTTGTTGTATCCTGAACCATCGATGCTCTCTGTCATCAAGTCATCAAGACCATATACAAGCTTTGCACCTGCATTCTTCAAAAGTCTCTTGCTTCTTTCTCTTGTATGGATATCTGCACAGATTACACAGTCTGTGAACTCAAGGATTCTTGTTGCATTGTTTGCAAAGATGATCTCGACTTCGCAACCTTCGTTCTCACAGATTTCTCTGTAGAATGATACGTAATCAACACCTGTGAACTGGTGCTTAACGTATCCGAAGTGCTCTCTGTATTCCTTTTCAGTTAGAAGATCTGAATATGGATTGATTCCTTCTTCATCAACCTTGTCTAGGCTAATTAGGTGGTTTCCAACTTCATCGCTTGGGTAGCTTAGCATGATAATAAGCTTCTTAGCGCCTCTTGCAATACCCTTGAGGATCAAAGAGAAACGGTTTCTTGAAAGAATAGGGAAGATAAGACCAACTGTATTATCACCAAACTTTGCCTTTACATCTTTTGCAATATCATCGCATGAACAATAGTTGCCCTGTGAACGAGCTACAACTGCTTCTGTTACTCCTACGATATCTCTATCATGGAATTTGATGTTTTCTTCTTTTGCTGCTTCGAGGATGCTGTCTGTGACAATCTGGACTAAATCATCACCTTTCTTGATTATAGGGGTTCTGATTCCCCTTGAAACTACGCCAACGGCTCTAGCCATATTCTATTTCCTCCTGTGGGAATAAATTCTTGACGTACCTTACCATAACATTTTTTCATTGGTATTTCTATTGGCCATGAAAAAAAAGCAACAACAAAATGTGTATTTTATTTGAATTGCTTTCTTTTTCGAGATGAAGAAAGAGGAATGAAAGTGTATCATATCCCCTAAGGATGGAAATGACAGTGGCAAATACAATGTGTTACAAGATTCTTTCCTCTCATCTAATGGATGGAGAATTGAAAAGAGGAGAGAGCATTACTATCAAGATCGATCAAAGCCTGACGCAGGATGCTACAGGAACCATGGCTTACTTGCAATTTGAAGCTTTGCACTTGGATAGAGTCAGAAACGAATTGGCCGTTAGCTATGTTGACCATAATACAGTCCAGGTTGGATTTGAGAACTTTGATGATCATGAATACCTAAGGACAGTTGCTCAAAACAAGGGCGTGATCTTTTCACGTGCTGGCAACGGAATTTGCCATCAAGTTCACCTAGAGCGCTTTGCGCTTCCTGGAAAGACTCTCATTGGTTCTGATTCCCATACACCAACTGCAGGTGGAGTAGGATCCTTTAGCATGGGCGCTGGAGGCTTGGATGTCGCACTTGCAATGGCAGGCGTTGGATTTTCAATCATAGCACCAAAGGTTGTTGGCATAAGACTAACTGGTTCTTTAAAGCCATTTGTCAGTGCAAAGGATATCATCCTGAAGGTTCTTGAGCACTTTGGAGTAAAAGGCAACGTAAATACTGTATTTGAATACTTCGGAGATGGAGTAAAGACTCTATCTGTTCCAGAGCGAGCTACGATAGCGAATATGGGAGCTGAGTGCGGAGTCACAACATCTCTATTTCCATCTGATAGTGTTACAAGAGAGTTCTTGAAGGCAGAGGGAAGAGAAGAGGGGTGGATAGAGCTGAAGGCAGACGAAGACGCTGAGTACGATGAAGTATTTGAAATAAATCTCTCTGATCTAGTTCCTCTTGCATCCACTCCTCATAGTCCAGGAAACATAAAGACAGTCAAGGATCTTGAAGGTATGGCTATCAATCAGATATTGATTGGATCTTGCACAAACTCAAGCTATCTTGATTTGAAGAAAGCTGCAGCTATTTTGAAGGGACACACAATCCCTCCAACAGTATCATTAGGCGTGGCACCAGGATCGAGAGCTGTATTGAGAATGATCACAGAGGATGGCACTTTGGATACCTTTATCTCTGCAGGAGCAAGAATACTGGAATCCGCTTGTGGATTCTGTATTGGTAACCATCAATCTCCAGGAACAAACAGCGTTTCATTGAGAACAAACAATAGAAACTTTGAAGGACGAAGTGGCACTAAGTCTGCGCTTGTTTATCTTGTTTCTCCAGAAACTGCAGCATACTCTGCTGTCAAGGGCGTGTTCTCAGATCCAAGAGAATGCACTGATGTTGATATCCAATCTATCAAGGTTGAGGGAGACTTTTTGATCGATGACTCGATGTTCATCTATCCAAATGGAGAGAAGTGCGAGATCAAGAGGGGACCAAATATTGGACAGCCACCAGAGAACACACCTCTTGAGGATACTATCAAGGGAACACTGTTGTTGAAGGTTGGTGACAAGATCACCACAGATCATATCATGCCCGCAGGAAGTGCGTTGAAATATAGATCGAACATTCCACGATACTCAGAGTTCGTATTCAATCCAATAGATCCAACATTCCCTGAAAGGGCTCTAGATAACAAGAGCAAAGGAAAGGCTGGCTTTATTGTTGCAGGCGCATCCTATGGCCAAGGCTCTTCGCGTGAGCACGCTGCAATATGTCCAATGTACTTGGGCATAAAAGCAGTTATTGCAAAGTCGATAGAGAGAATACATCAAGCAAATCTATGCAATTTTGGCATCCTTCCATTGCTTTTTACATCTGAGGATGATTACGACAAAATAGAAGATGGCGATGAGCTGGAACTGGATTCTTGTTTTGACAGTATCAAGAGTGGTAAGTTCACTCTTCTTGATAAGACAAAAGAAATAGAGATTCCTCTTACTCTTTTTGCATCCGATATTCAAAAAGAGCAACTACGTGTAGGTGGACGCCTGAATCAGATCAAAGCGGAGGGGGAGAATGCAAAGTAGAATTGAAAATGGGCGCTTGATCGTTCCTGATAATCCAACAATTGTTTATATCGAGGGTGATGGGGTTGGCTCTGAAATAACATCCTCAATGATCTACGTGATCGATAGCGCTGTTAGTAAGTGCTATCAAAATAAGCGAAAGATTGAGTGGAAGGAAGCTCTTGCGGGCGGTAAAGCTGTAGAGCAAACAGGTGTAAATCTTCCAGAAGAGACACTGAAAGAGATCAAGGATAACCTGATTGCTATCAAGGGACCTTTGATGACTCCTGTAGGAAAGGGCGCAAGATCTATAAATGTTGCACTCAGACAGACATTGGATCTATATGTATGTCTAAGGCCAGTTGAATACTTTACAGGAGTGCCTTCCCCAGTAAGACATCCTGAGAAGGTTGATATGGTTGTCTTTAGGGAAAACACAGAAGACATCTATGCTGGCATTGAGTGGGCTAGTGGTACAGAGGATGTTAAAAAAGTTATTTCATTTCTAAAAGATGAGATGAATGTAACCAAGATAAGATTCCCTGAGACAAGCGCAATAGGAATCAAGCCAGTATCTCCAGATGGCTCAAAGCGTTTGATTCGCGCTGCTATCAATTACGCTCTAGCAAACAATAGGCGAAATGTTACTCTTGTTCATAAAGGAAACATCATGAAGTTCACTGAAGGTGGATTCAGATCTTGGGGCTATGAAATAGCAAAAGAAGAATATTCTGCATATGAGGAAAATGGACGCGTGTTCATTCCTCGTGATGGAAAGCCTTTAGAGATCAAGGATTGCATTTGCGACGCATTCTTGCAAAACATCTTGATCAAGCCAGAAGAGTATGATGTGATCGCAACATTGAACCTAAATGGTGATTATGTGTCAGATGCACTTGCAGCCGAAGTAGGCGGAATTGGAATAGCGCCAGGAGCAAACATCAATTATCAGAGTGGTATTGCTGTATTTGAAGCAACTCATGGCACAGCTCCAGATATTGCAGGAAAGAATATCGTCAATCCATTATCTATAATCCTATCAGGGGCAATGATGCTTACATACATGGGTTGGACAGAGGCTGCTGATATGATTAGGGAAGGCGTTAAGAAGACAATAGCTAGTGGTAACGTTACTAGGGATTTCTATCTTTTGATGGAAAAGGAAGGACGCAAAGGCAATCTTCTTTCAACATCAGAGTTTACAGAAAAGCTTATTGAAAGAGGAAATTGCAAAAGTCCACCAGGAACATAAGGCATGAATAAATATACAGGACAGGGATTTTAGAAGCATTCCAGTCCTGATTTTTTAGCCAATATCGAAAATATGATTAATTTGTGTATTTA
>CAKQTE010000059.1 GCA_934276485.1 uncultured Spirochaetales bacterium
GCTTGTTGATGAAATAGAAGCATTGCCACATGCTTTTGTTTCTGCAATTTTAAATTGAAAGCCCTAAATGCAGGGCCTATCTTCACGATGCTTCGATTTTAAAATTCTGTATTGTTTCATAAAAAAACATCCAAGGATACTGTTATGTAGCTTGGATGATTGATGATTATTCTATTGATGTTTGATCTTCGGAAGGCGTTGGCGTCTTTGGCTTACGTCTCTTTTGTTTGCGCATTGCATCAATGCTTTCTGCTTTTGCTTGAGCTTCTGCTTGTTTCTTTTCTCTGTCTTTTTCGATAGCTTCTGTTTCAATTACAGGGATAAATCGCTTTGCGAATTTCCCCTCACCTTTACTCTTCGTGTAGAAATAACCAATGAATGAGAATACAACAGCACCAATGAAGTTAACAAAGATATCCTTCATGGTATCAATAAGACCAATATCCAGATAACCGCCAAGACCAAGGTCTTCGCCGTTAACTGTTACAGTTCCTATGTTGTTGATTGTTACAACCTTGTTGCTATGAGTTGGATCCAAAGCAACAGAACGGATTGTATGGATAATAGTATCCTTCTGCATATCCTTGCCAAAGAACATATCCATTGAGAACTCAAAGAGTTCCCAAACAGCTGCTACTGTCATGGAAAAGCAGAATGCTACAAATGCCATATAGAAAGGAGAAAGATCGAACTTGATCTTGTCATTTCTATTAAGGATATCAACAAGAGAAAAGCCGATGGCGGCAGCCAAGAAGCCTGTCGTCGTATGAAGCATTGTGTCCCATATAGGGAAACGCTCATAGTAGTTCGCTATCTCACCAAGTATTTCTGCTGCATATACAAACAATAGAAGTATGATTTCAAGCGTATCAGGGATATCGATATGATAGTTTGTTTCTATGAATGTAGGAATGACAAACAATATCAATGTCAGGACACATAGGAAAACGTTCTCATAATCATGGTTGAAGAACTGTGCAATCATAACAAGCACAACAGAAGCTCTCAAAAGAACATATACAGTGAATGTCTTCTTGTTTCTTTTTACTTGTTCTCTGAATGTAACATTGTGGAATTTTAACTTCTTTTTGTTTTTACCCATATCGCAGTCAGTATATTACAAATTGCAGTATTATTACAAAATGTTTATAGTGGTTTGTATGGACAATACAATCAAACGTTATAAAGATTTCCTTGATAAAGGAAAGACTGAAAGGGAATGCGTAAACCTTATTATCAAACTTGCAGAAGAGAAAGGATACAAGAGCATAGACGAAGTATCTTCACTAAAGGCAGGAGATAAGGTTTATTACACTCAATATGGTAAGGCTATTGCTCTATTCCAGATTGGAACAGATGCAATTGAAAATGGTATGAATATCCTAGGTGGACATATTGATTCTCCACGTTTGGATATCAAGATGAACCCAGTATATGAGTCAGATGGCATCGTTTACCTCGATACTCACTACTATGGTGGTGTCAAGAAATACCAGTGGGTAACTCACCCACTCGCACTTCATGGTGTTGTTTGCAAGACCAATGGAGAGAAGGTAGAAATCGTCATCGGTGAAGACGAAGACGATACAGCACTCTGCATCTCAGATCTTCTTCCACATATTGCGCAAGATCAGATGAAGAAGACTGCTTCTGAGTTTATTGCAGGAGAAGACCTCGACCTTGTTATCGGACTAGATGAGACACAGGGAGAAGAAAAGGAAGACAAAGAGAAAGAAGCTGGAAAGAAGAAGATCCTTGCTCTCTTGAAAGATAGATTCGGAATTGAAGAAAAGGACTTCTTGTCTGCCGAACTTGAAGTCGTTCCAGCTGGAAAGGCTCGTGATCTTGGTCTTGATAGATCCATGGTTCTTGCTTATGGCCAGGACGACAGAGTTTGTTCATTCACATCTTTGGATGCAATGCTTGAAGCTGAAAACGTAAATAGAACAGCTTGCTGCCTACTGATGGACAAGGAAGAGATTGGTTCAGTTGGTGCAACTGGTATGGATAGCCTCTTCTTGGAGAATGCAACAGCAGAAGTTCTTGATCGCTTGAATAAAGGAAGCCTTTTGACAATCAGAAGAACTCTCAGAAATTCAATGATGCTATCAAGTGACGTATCAGCAGCATTCGATCCAATGTATGCATCTCTCTTTGACAAGAAGAACTCATCATTCCTCGCTCGTGGTGTTGTTTTCAACAAATACACAGGATCAAGAGGAAAATCTGGTGCATCTGATGCTAATGCTGAATTCATGGGCAAGATCAGAGCAATAATGGAAAAGAACAACGTCATGTACCAGATGGGAGAAATGTCAAAGGTTGATGTTGGTGGTGGCGGAACTATTGCAAAGTATGCTGCTTTCTATGGAATGCAGGTAATTGATTGCGGAGTTTCTGTACTATCAATGCACGCACCTTGGGAAATTACAGCTGTAAAGGATGTTCTTTCTGCAAAGGCTTGCTACAAGGCATTCTTGACTATCGAGTAATTCATTTTGAGCTATAGCAAAAGATAATTGACAGGTGAATTCTTCGATATTATCTTTTGCATAACAAAACCTTTTATAGGAGGCTCAAAAAAATGAAATACGTATGTAATCTATGTGGATATGTTTATGACGAAGAGCTAGGCGATCCAAACGATGGTATTGCTGCTGGAACAAAGTGGGAAGACCTTCCAGAAGATTGGGTTTGCCCTCTATGTGGTGCAGGAAAGGATGAATTCTCTCCTGAAAACTAATCCACTATAAACAACAATATAAAGTTGTACTTTCTGAAAAACCTTCAGCTACCACTTTTATGGCAATTGAAGGTTTTGTTTTTCTCATCTATAAAGGGCTGCAATCTATAAAACAGCCCTTCTAATACTAGCTATTAACTATTATTCTGCCTTGGATACAACCCATGCACCACTTAGCTCAACAGCTTTGAAACCTGTTGCTACTAACTCTCCAGGATTTGTACTAAACTTTCCACCCTTTACAGCTACAGTTACTTTAGCAAAGTCTACAGCATCATTATTCTGTGGATTTTCCTTTACGATACCCTTCTGTCCAACAAACTCTCCACCTAGAATCGCAACATTGATTGGAAGCTTTGTTGTATGCTGTGATACACCAATTGCAGCTCCTGATATAGATGTTCCATTGCCATTTTTACCACATTTGTATTCTGTAGCCTTAGCTGTAAATGTTCCGTTTGTAATCTTCAAATTGCCAGCTCTAATCTCAATAGCAGAATCTTCGCCTACGAAAGCACCTCCGTTTACTAACAGAGATCCATTTTGAGGATTATAGATAGTTGTACCCGCTGTAGCCTCAAATCTACCACCATTGATTTCTATAGAGGATGCATTCTCCCAAATACATGTTCCATTTCCAGTGATTGCATAATCTAAGCCCTTGATTGTTCCACCATTAATTACAAGAGATACACCCTTATCATTATCAGCCCAAACGACAATCGCAGATGCAATATAAGGAACCTTTCCTTCTTCTGTAATTTCATTTCCAGTAACAACATCTACAATTCCTGTTCTTTCTTTACTGGTGTCATCAATAACCAACTTTGAATCTGTTCCATAAACACAAATCAAACCACGACTAGATGTATCTGGCTTCACAAGCTCTGGAGCTAGGGAAAGCGAATGTCCATTCAAATCCAGTGTAATAGTTGTTGTCTTGTAAGCTGGAAGTACCACTCTATCTTTTAAGGCCAGATCCTTGTTGAGAATAACAATCTTATCAGTGTTATCTGATATAGCTTTTTGAAGATCAGCCTCTTCGTTAACTACTACATACTTTGCGATTGCATCTTCTGTTGTATACTCACAACCTCTACACTTTATAATAATTTTGTCTTCTTTGATTTCTGCTGTGTATAGATCATGCTTTGCAACATCCTTCTTTTCCTTACAAGAACACTCTAGCCAATGGTTTTCTGTATCAAACTTTGAAACAAAATCATGCTTGTGTGGTGCTTCTGGCTCATCACAAGAGATGAACGTAAATGCTACCATAAGTGCTAACAATAAAATGATAATTTCATAGTCATAAGATAAATATGTATTCACTAATAATTACTTGTATTGTAAATATTTACATCTATTTGATTCTGAATCAGGGCAAGAAGAAATTATCATTTTACTTCTTGCTATAAGCATGATTTTTAGTTTTGTTTCTTGTGATGACAAAACTCCAGTTAAACCTGAAGAAGTTATTACAAACAAAATCGTTGGAACTGGTACAGCACAAGATCCATATGCAATCAGAAGTTTAGAAGCATTCAAACAAGTTGGTTCAGAAGAATGGCAAGCTATGATCGAAAAAGGCGAAAATGAGGAAACATACTATAAACTAGAATGTGATATCGACCTAAGCAAGGAACCTGCTGCTAAATTCTTTATTAAGGCATTTGGTGGTATTCTTGATGGAGATGGCCATACTATCAAGGGAAATAACAATATTCCTTATATTTTCTACTATTTCTTCGAAGATACTACAATCAAGAACTTGAAAATCGACTTTGATACAAACTATGTTACTAGAATATGGAGTGACACAGCAGCAAAAGTATCTATTGGAGAAGATTCAAAGGAAACATATGACAAGCTAACACTTGATATAACATTGGACAATGTTGATTTCGCTCCTTCTTCAGAGAATTGGTACTTCATTGGTGACAACAATGCTGGTCTTTATCAATACAATACAACTTCATTCGGTTCAACTCTAAGCAATGAAGGGTATAAGACTGCTTTTGTTTCAGTTTTAACTACAAAAGCAGAAGAGCCGGTACAGTATACAATCACACTAAAAAATTGTGACATTGATGGAAATTATAATGGAGGTTTTGGAGGATCAGGAGCTGCTATTTTCTTTGGAGGACAGCTCTACGGAACCAATGTTGTATTGGAAAACTGTACATTCAACGGAGCATTGGAAGGCTATAATGTTGCATTAGTAATTGGTAATATGGCAAATTGTGAAAACTCTCATATTACATTGAATAATGTACAGAATAAAGGACAAATAATTGCTTATTCAGATAAGGGTTCTATCCTTTATGGAAATGGAACAACAAGTGCTGCATCTGTTAGTGAAACAATAAGAGGAAATGATATTCAAAAGGTCACGCCTCCTTTCGAACTCACAAAACCAAATAAGAATAAAGCATTTGATTTCAGTGCACTATCAGAAGGTACATATGAATTGAAGCTATTCCTTCCATCTGTTTATACATACGATGGAGAGACCTTCCTATATCAGACAAACTCAAACACAATAACAGTTCCAGTAACAAAGGAGACAACGGATTTCTTCCTAGCTAAAGTAATATCTACAGATGATGCTAAAGCTGTATCTCTCACACTAAATGACTGGGCAACAGTAGAAACAGCTAGCAAGGAAGGCGCTAAATATCAATTTGCAGAAGATGGAACAGATAAGTATCTAGTTATTAACTACGGAACAACTGTTAAGAAGCTCTATACAAAGAACGTAGAAGGAAAAGCCGTTGATCCTGCATACATGCTTCAAGCTATGCTATTGCAGCATGATACAACAGGAAAGATCAGTGCCGTTTCTGCATTGGTTAGTCTAAAGTAGTGTCGATTACTTAAGATAAAAGTTAAGGGGTGTTGCACATCATTAGTGGCACCCTTTCTTCATTCTTGTATGAATCTTTATCAAACGTAGAACAACATCTCTCCATATGTTGGATAAGGCCATTCTTTCTGATCAACAATCAATTCAAGTGCATCTGCATACTTTCTAACAATTGCCATTGCAGGAAGCACCTCGTCTCTATAGCCATGAGCTTGGCTAGAGCCTTCAAGAGATTCTACCTTCTCTGTCTTTTCTGATAGATCTGCAACAGCATCATATAGCTTATCAGTCAAATCTGTAAGCTTCTCCAATAGTGCTATCTCTGCACTAAGCTTCAAGTTAGGAAGAACCATCTTCTTTGCACTTACACCAGATGCAACCTTGGCAGAATATGCCTCTACTGCAGGTAGAACCTGTCTGTTAATCATATCTGTAAGAGTTAACGCTTCGATATGGACAGTCTTTGAATACTCTTCATTTAGAATCTCCTGACGAGAGTGAATCTCGACAGAGTTATAGATTCCAAACTCTGCAAAGAGTTCCATGTTCTTTGGAGAAGAGAGAGTATCATAAGCATCAGGAGCACTCTTGAGATTTGCAAGCCCTCTTCTTTCAGCTTCAAGCATCCATTCCTCAGAATAGTTATTTCCATTGAATACTATTCTCTTATGCTCCTTGTATGTTCTCTTAACCAGCTCTGCAACAGCTTTCTGGAAGTCTTCAGCTCCCACAAGTTCGTTATAGAATTGACGTAGGGAGGATGCAACAATTGTGTTTAATACTGTATTTGGACCAGAGACCGAGAAAGATGATCCAAGCATTCTGAATTCAAACTTGTTTCCTGTAAATGCAAATGGACTTGTTCTATTCCTATCTGTTGTATCCTTAGGAATTGATGGAAGAACATGTACACCCAGCTGCATTCTCTGCTTAGTCTTTCCATATACAGGCTTTCCTGCAGATAAAGCTTCTAGAATATCAGTTAGCTCATCGCCCAAGAACATAGAAACAATAGCAGGAGGGGCCTCCGCAGCTCCTAGTCTATGATCGTTTCCTGCACTTGCAACAGAAACTCTCAACAACTCCTGATACTCATCAACAGCCTTTATTACTGCAACCAAAAACAACAAGAATTGTGCATTGTCTTTAGGACTGTCTCCTGGCTCCAATAGATTAAGGCCTGTATCTGTACTTAAAGACCAATTGTTATGCTTACCAGAGCCATTTACACCTGCAAATGGCTTCTCGTGCAACAGGCATGCAAAGCCATGCCTATCAGCAATCTTCTTCATAAGTTCCATTGTCAATTGATTGTGATCAACTGCAATGTTTGTTGTTGCATAAACAGGAGCAAGCTCATGCTGGCATGGTGCTGCTTCATTGTGAGATGTCTTTGCATTGATGCCCAATAGCCATAACTCTCTATCAAGATCATGCATATATGCTGCAACACGAGTTCTTAGGGCCCCAAAGTAATGGTCCTCCATCTCCTGTCCTTTTGGAGAACGTGCACCAATAAGGGTTCTTCCTGTGTAGATCAAATCCTTACGTCTTTCGTAATCTTTCTTGTCAATCAAGAAGTACTCTTGTTCAGGGCCAACTGTTGTAATGACTCTTTTGACATCTTCATGTCCAAATAGCTTCAAAATCTTTACCGCTTCATTGGAAATTGCTTCCATTGAGCGCAAAAGCGGTGTCTTTTTATCTAGAACCTCACCTGAATAAGAACAGAAAGCTGTTGGAATACATAGTGTGTCATCCTTAATAAATGCATAGCTAGTTGGATCCCATGCTGTATATCCACGAGCTTCGAATGTAGCTCTTAGTCCTCCTGAAGGAAAAGAGGATGCATCAGGCTCTCCTTTGATCAGTTCCTTACCTGAGAACTCTAGAATAACCTTTCCACCCTCTATTGGAGTAATGAAAGCATCATGCTTTTCAGCTGTCATTCCTGTCATAGGTTGGAACCAATGGGTATAGTGTGTGCAACCTTTCTCTACTGCCCAATGTTTCATTGCATTGGCAACAGAGTTTGCAACATTTATATCCAGATCCTTGCCTTCCGCAATGGTTCTTTTGAGTGCTTTATATACATCTTTAGGGAGTCTTTCTCTCATTGTTTCATCATTGAATACCAATGAGCCGAAGTAATCAGTTACAATTTCCATAGAGTCCTCCAGCCAAATTGTAACAAAAAATGAAATAAGAGCACACTTGGAAGTTAAAACTATTGAACAAAATCCATCACTCTTGATAGAAAACTATCTTGTTGCCATTTAGAACAAGTGTTAAGGCTCTTCCTGTTTTTATGATACTTTCAGAAAAGAACATCAATGCTGGTTCGAAATTGATAGAACCTCGAATTAACCCTGAATCATAATCGAAAGAGGCCCAAACGCTATCGAATTCAAGTATGATTGACTTGTCTGTTATATATGTGTAACAGCAATCGCTGGAGTATAACAAGGCTTCATCCAGTAGGATTTTATATCCACTTTTTGACGCTCTCCATTTGCATCCATCCAGATTGTTCAATAGTCGAGAGTACTCACTGGAATCAATAGGCGTGATATCATTCATCCTCTTGAACTCTGTGTAGATAAAGACAAATGTCAAAACCAATATTGCAACCAAGAAACAAACCACAAACAGTTTCTTCTTTTCAGACATTTGACTCCAGCCATTCTTGCTGGAAATACTCTTTCCCTCTTTTTCCTTGTTTTCTTTCATTCCACCCATGTCAAAGATGGAATGATCGATATCTTATCATCACAAGACGTTACGTCCTGCAAAAAGCTAAAAATAACTCTCCCGAAGTCGAGAGAGCTACATGAGTTATCTACAATTTTCGATAGCAATGCTGGATGCAAGGCGTGCGTTGTTCAATACTAGCTGGATATTAGACTCCAAGCTCTGTCCGCCAGTTAGCTTCTGGATCTTATCCAATAGGTATGGTGTTGTTTCCTTACCCTTGATTCCAAGCTTGTTCATCTCTTCGATTGCGATATCGATTTCCTTATTGATGTACTCTGGATCCATTGAATACTCTTCTGGAATTGGGTTAGTCACCAATAGACCAGTTGCAGGATATAGATCTTTCTGAACGCGCCATATGTCAGAGATCTCCTTTGCGCTATCACATCTCCAAACGACCTTCAAACCACTCTTTCTTGTATAGAAAGCTGGAAGCTCATCTGTTGTGTATCCAATGACATTGACACCCTTTGTCTCCAAATATTCCATTGTTAGAGGCAAATCCAGGATAGCCTTGGCTCCTGCGCAGATTACCATCACACCAGTTTTTGATAGCTCGTCCATATCTGCCGAGATATCCATTGTCTCCTGTGCTCCCCTATGAACACCTCCAATGCCTCCTGTTGCAAAGACATCGATTCCAGCAAGAGATGCGATGATCATTGTAGCAGCTACAGTAGTAGCTCCGTCTTCTTTTCTTGCAATGAGAGCTGGGATATCACGACGGGAAGCCTTTGTAATGGCAGTGCCCTTCTTTCCAAAGTACTCAATCTCATCCTTTGTAAGACCTGCTTTCAATCTGCCTCCGATAATAGCAATGGTTGCAGGAACAGCACCACTCTTTCTAACCTCTTCCTCAACCATCAACGCAGTTTCGACGTTTTTAGGATATGGCATACCATGTGAGATAATAGTGCTCTCAAGAGCAACTACTGGAGCACCCTTTTCCAGTGCTTCACGTACTTCTGGGGATATATCAAGATAGTTCTTCAATTTTTATCTCCTTTGCCAGGCTTTCAACCAGGCCTTTATTCATATTACTAGCAATCGTATCACTGCTTTCTGCAGCAACACCTGCAGAAGCAGATGCATACTTTAATGCACTCTTAATATCCATATCGGAGCTTAAAGCAGATACAAAACCTGACAAGAACGCGTCTCCGCATCCATTTGTATTGCTGCTATGTACTTTGGCAACCCCAACATGTATAAATTGTGTCTTATCTCTATAATAGGCACCTTTGGAGCCTATTGTTGTAATTACAGCTTTAAGACCTTCTGAAATAAGTCTTAAAGATGCTTTATGTATTTCAATTTCATCTTCAGCTGCCATTCCTGATAGGGTCTCCAATTCCATTCTATTGAGCTTTAGGATATCGATATTTGGAAATGAGGACTTAAGCTTTGGAGCTTTCAATGTCGATACTGCATCGCATGCAACAATGCCTTTTGCTATTGTTGTTGCTGTCTTTATTGTCTCTTCTGGAAGATTTGCATCTATTACCAAAAACGAAGCCTCTTCCACGACTTTTCTTTTCTGCAATATGAAATCAGATGTAAGACTATCTGTAACAGCCATATCATTAACAGCCACATGCATATCGCCATTTTCATCTGCAACATATAGATACACACCACTTCTACCTTCGGTAATAACAGAGTGTGATATATCCATATATTCATTCATCTCTTTCTGGGCATTATAGCTTAGTACATCTGATCCAAGTGCTGTGATAAATGTTACTTTCTCACTTAATTTAGCTAGATTCATGGCAGTGTTGTGTCCAACACCCCCTATGCTGATAGTAACACTCCCTATATTTGAATCCTCTAGGACCATGGGATAAAAACATTGTCCTGCAATATCTGTATTGGTAGCGCCTATAACAACTATTGGTTTTCCCATATTTCCTCCATCACAAATATTACACATTCTCCCTTTACGAGAAAAGAAATGATGTTATAAAAAACGTCATAAACCAATAAAACATTTAACTTTGCATTTATTGTAGTTGTTATATATAGGGCTAATACAAGCCACTTTATGGCTTTTGATAACTCTGTCATTTCGACGTTAACGCTGTATTTTTTGATTCTTTTACAAAATATACCACGTTAACGGCCAAATTGAGCCTGTTTTCTAAAATCCCAAATAAGACAAGAAAGCATTGCATCCGACAACAACATCGCGATAAGTTGAGTCAAAGTCATCTGTATACCAAGGATCTGCGACATCTCTATGGATATCTGCAAATTCCAAGAGCTTGTAGATCTTATCTTCTTTCTTGAAGAATGCTTTCATATTCCTGATATTGGCACTATCCATTCCAATTAGATAGTGAAGCCTCTCCGTCTAGGAAATAACTTCTATAGATGGAGCTTCCCTCTACCCACACAATTACAAATAATTGCGACCTGTGCGGTTAAATTAAGCTGCTTTTGCTGAATCTAATAAAGAGAAACGTATCTTTTTGCTATTAGTCCAAACATCATTTTCTTTGTTTAGGGTACAAGCTTTTATGATAGCTAAGGAGGATG
>CAKQTE010000060.1 GCA_934276485.1 uncultured Spirochaetales bacterium
ATTTAACTTCAGCTGCATAAAGTTCGTTTGTTTCAGTTGTTGCAGAAATACCAATTGTCTTGGATCCAGTATCAACACCTAAACTAACCGCCCGTACAGAACTTGTTGTCTCATATAACAGTTGAATGGTAAAAGGACACCGCTTAATGACTTTTGCTTGTTTTGAGTTTAACAATCTGCGAACCTTACCATATCTGGTAGTAGGCATAAGCGGTTGTCCATGGATATTTAATACATATACCATAATATGGCTCCTTTCACAAAATGGTGTATGTTTTTTGCTGTAAGCCAGTACATACAAACTGTCGAATACCTTCGCCAAAGTTAATGAGAGGTTTTGAAGGTGCTCACTGTTCCTATACCTCAGAACTGTTTAGAACACCGCTTAGAGCAGCAGACCAGGTATGACATCCGCTGGTAACTATGTATTCTCTCTTAACGTAGTTCTTATTATGCAAAATCCGTAGACTTACATAATATCACTTAGGCTACTCACCAAGGGTTTTGGCAACCCCACGGGCTTGCCCGTGGGTATTAGTGAGAATTACTATTCAATCCTATCAAAACCGCAATACGGAATCAAAGCAGTAGGGATGGAAACAGATCCGTCCTCATTCTGGTAGTTCTCAAGAACTGCTACAATTGCTCTTGAGAGAGCTACGGCGGTACCATTGAGCATGTGGACGAACTTGATTTTGCCGTCGTCATCTCTGTAGCGAATATTAAGGCTTCTTGCCTGATAATCTGTGCAGTTTGAAGTACTTGTGACTTCTCCATATTCTCCTTCGTCACCTCTGCCTGGCATCCATGCTTCGATGTCGAACTTTCTATAAGCTGGAGCTCCAAGATCTCCTGTTGCAGTGTCTACGATTCTATATGGAAGACCTAGACCTGTAAAGATTTCCTCTTCGATGGACAGGATTTCCTTGTGGAATGCTTCTGACTCTTCTGGAAGACAGTAGATGAACATCTCAAGCTTTGAGAATTGATGTACTCTATATAGTCCCTTTGAATACTGGCCTGCGCCACCAGCTTCTCTTCTGAAGCAGTGTGAAAGACCTGTCATCCTGATAGGAAGATCCTTCTTGTCAAGAATTGTATCTGAGTAGTATCCACCAAGAGTGATCTCTGCTGTTCCAACCAAGCAAGTTCCTGTGCCTTCAAGAGCATAGATATTTGATTCAGCTCCTCTTGGATTGAATCCAATACCGTTAAGGATTTCCTCTTTTGCAATATCTGGAGTAATGAATGGAGTAAAGCCATGCTTCATTACAATATCCATTGCATAGCGCTCAAGAGCCATCTGGAGGATAACTCCCTTGTTCTTGATATAGTAGAACTTCTGTCCTGATACTTTTGCACCCTTATCGAAATCTAGGATATCTAGAGCCTCTCCAAGCTGTACGTGGTCCTTTGCCTTGAAAGAGAAACGAGTAGGTTCGCCTACGAATTTGATAGCAAGGTTATCCTTGTCTTCTTTTCCGATTGGAGCCTCTGGAGATGCATAGTTAGGAATTGTTCTTGCTTCATCCTGGAATTTCTTCTCAACTTCCTGTAGCTTTTCTTCTACCTTTGCAAGTTCTTCCTTGATATCCTTTCCATCCTGGATAAGCTTTGCTCTTACTTCTGGCTCAAGCTTCTGCTTCATCATCTTTGCATTGTCGTTTCTCTTTGCTCTCAAAGCATCAGCTTCAACCAAGAGCTTGCTTCTCTCTTCCTGGTCTGCAATGATTGCATCCAAGTCTACATTCATGTAGCGGTTCTTGATGTTTGCAGCAATTTCATCTCTTCTTGATTTCAATTCCTTGATATCGATCATTTTCTATTATCTCCCTTAGGCATTTTTCTCTAAATCTCTAGATTTATTTGCAGCTGCCGAAACAGCATCTATTACAGTTTTTCCAAATGCTCCATCGTCTAGGGCCTTTATACCTTCAATAGTTGTACCCGCAGCTGAGCATACCATGGTTTCAAGTTCGATTGCACCCATTTGGCTCTCTTTTTGAAGAGAAGTCGCACTAATTAATGTGTCACGAACGATGGAAAGTGCATTTTTATATGGAATTCCTTCTCTAACTCCGCCCATTGCAAGTTGATGCATGAATTCAAATACATATGCAATTGCAGAACCAGATATTCCAATGAATGCAGGAAATAGCTTCTCTTCCAGTTCGAAAGCAGATCCAAATGAGGAGGCTATATCCAGTGCAAGTGCTTTGTCTGAGTCTTTTGTCTGACTTGATGTAGCTACAGCTGTAACAGAAGATCCAGTCTTTGCTGCGATATTTGGCATGAATCTGACTATCGGAGCTTTCTTGCCAAGCCCATACTCAAGCATCTTGATAGATACGCCTGCAGCAATTGAAATGAACATCTTTGGGTTTAGCTTACTTAGTTCATTGTATAGAGTAGGTAGAACCTGTGGCTTTATTGCAATAAGTACAACATCCATGTCTTTTGCGTTTTCCAAAGTGTCGAGAGGGGACATTTTGCCGTTGTTCAATCTATCCATGCAAGCTTTGTCTTTGTCATGGATATAGACAGAAAACTCATCTTTCTTTGAAAGAGCTGTTGCAATGGCTCCTCCCATATTGCCACATCCTATGATCGCAATATTCTTCTTGTCCATTATTAGTCCTCCCATCTAAGGCGATGCAATTCGCCTTGTGTGTTAAAGCCCTTGAAGCCTTGTTGCTTCAATACCTCATATGCAACGATTGCTACACTATTGGAAAGATTCAAGCTTCTTGTCTCTCCAATCATTGGTATTCTTAGAGTATCATCAGGATGAGCTTTAAGTATATCCTCCTCAATTCCTCTCGATTCCTTTCCAAAGCATAGATAAACATCGTCATACTTTGAAAAATCAACATCGCTATAGATGTTTCTTCCTTTTGTGGAAAGGAAATATAGATTGTCATTTGAGTGCTTTTTTAAAAACTCATCAACGTTTTTATATTCGATTATCGTTACATCATGCCAATAGTCCAGGCCTGCATGACGAACAGCTTTTTCTGATATATCAAAACCAAGTGGATGTACTAGATGAAGAGTCGCCCCAGTTGCAGCACAGGTTCGTGCGATATTGCCTGTATTTTGGGGTATTTCTGGTTCAAAAAGACATATATTCAACATAGGTTAAAGATTACCACCAAAGCACAAAAGGCTTCAACCGCTTACGATAACTAGCCGAGAAAACCCACAAGCTTCAGCTGTGGGATGAGAGGCTCTGAGAATCCTTCTTGATTTGATGGTTTTGAGATGATTTCTTTAGAAATAAATTATATTTGAGCTATAAATAAATTGTAAGGAAAAAAGACAGGAATCTGTCATTGAAACCATTGGTTGTTTATCTTGAAACAATGCCAATGCATTCTGTATCGAGGACTGAAGGAAAAAGCATGAGGACCCTGACCGTAAAGCTCTATAATGATGAGGATTGCAAGTACCTAAACGACATGATCAATGTTGGAGGTATCATATACAATACCGCACTCACCATCATTCAGGATGAGTATAAGAAAGAAGGGAAGCTGATGAGGAAGTATGAGCTTCAGAAGATCCTCAAGGATATCAGGAACAGCGAGAAGAACAGCTTCTGGCAAATGGTTGGCAGCCAGGCCGTACAGGATATAACGGATAGGATATACCGTTCATACAACAGATTCCTCAAGGATAGGGAGAAAGGCATCAAGACATCTCCTCCTAAAAGGAAGAAGGTAAAGAAATACAAAAGCATAACATACAAGCAGGCCGGATACAGGTTCCTTCCAAACCACAATGTAAGGATTGGCAACCATATCTACAGATACTGGGATTCCTATGATGGACTACTGGAGACAGTGGATGTCCATACGATGACGATAAAAAGAAATATTCTAGGCGAGTACTTTCTATTTATAACTGTAGAT
>CAKQTE010000061.1 GCA_934276485.1 uncultured Spirochaetales bacterium
TCAATACCATTCTCGATACTGCTAACAAGAATGGCATCGATAGATATGAGATGATAAACTCCATACTCAACAATACGGCTTTGCCATTGCTTGGCTCAGTATTGGTTTAGTGCGACTGAATAGTTACGAGGTGCTTTATGGAATTAAGGGATCGAATATTAGAATTAGAACGACAAATTGCAAATCTTCCAACCGGGTCCATTACAAAGAAAAATGTTAATGGGAAAGAGTATTTCTATCATAGATGGACAGAAGATAGGAAAAGAAAAGAAAAGTACATTGCTAGAGAAGATGAGCCTACCTTTCGTAAGCAACTTGAAAAAAGAAGAGCTCTTGAGAAAGAGTTAAAAGATATGCAAAAGCAGTTTTCCCTAGAGAATACTCGCTCGGAGTTTGTAACAAATATCATTATTGATGACACTCTAAGTACATTCATATCTTCTGTGCGCAGATATAAAAAGCGAGAGATTTTTGATCAGCTACTTTCTTATTTGAGTGGAGAGACACAGGATAAAGTATTCATATTATATGGATTAAGACGAACTGGCAAAACAACAATGATGCGTCAAGCCATAGCACAAATGACCGATGATGATCTAAAGAAAACGGCATTTATCCAGATTACTCTCAAGGATACTTTGGCTGGTGTTAATCAGGATCTCAAGACTCTACTTTCTCTAGGCTATAAATATGTCTTTATAGATGAAGTGACTCTTATGGATGATTTTGTTGAGGGCGCTGCACTATTTTCTGACGTGTTTGTATCATGTGGAATGAAAATTGTCCTATCAGGAACTGATTCTTTGGGTTTTTTATTTGCAGGAGATGAAGAACTATATGATCGATGCATTGTTCTGCATACAACTTATATCCCATATCGAGAGTTTGAGTCAGTGCTAGGTATTTATGGTATTGATGAGTACATTCGTTATGGTGGTACTATGAGTCTTGGGGGCATACATTATAACAAGACATCGACATTTGCCAGCAAGGAAAGAGCCGATGAATATGTCGATACTGCCATTGCTCGGAATATCCAACATTCTCTGAGAATTTATCAACACGAAGGACATTTTCGTCATTTGCAAGACTTGTATGAAAAGAATGAATTGACAAATGTTATAAATCGTGTCGTTGAGGACATTAACCATCGATTCACGTTGGAAGTGTTGGAGAGAGATTGGAAGTCTAATGATTTAGCTCTTTCTGCAAGCAATTTACGTCGGGATCGCAATAACCCTACCGATATTCTTGATCATATAGATATCAAATCAGTTACAGAGAGACTAAGAGCGTTATTGGAGATTATTAACAAGAACGAGCAGAGTGTGGAGCTTGATAATGTACATATGGCAGAGATAAAGGAATACTTGAATTTATTGGATTTAACAGAAAATATTGATGTCTTGTATCTGCCTGATGTCAGCTTTGGAAAGATTCGTACAGTGATCTCTCAGCCTGGCTTAAGATATGCTCAAGCAGATGCGTTGATTAAAAGTCTTTTGTTGGATGAAACTTTTGCTTCTATATCGCTTGCGGAGCGCAATGCAATTCAGTCTCGTATACTTGCGGAGATAAAAGGCAGAATGTTAGAAGATATCGTACTTCTTGAAACTAAATTGGCATATCCGGATAAACAGGTGTTTGTCTTGCAATTTCCTATAGGCGAGTTCGATATGGTTATATTTGACCCAAGTGCTGCTTCTTGCCAAATTTATGAAGTCAAGCATAGTACAGAGATAGCCTCTTCACAATATAGACATCTAGTTGACGTGGAAAAATGTGCACAGACAGAACATCGCTACGGACCAATTATTGGAAAGTTTGTGCTCTACAGAGGAGAGAATAAAGTTGTTGAAGGCATTCAATATCAGAATGTTGAAGAATACCTTAGAACAATTTGATTCTCAATGAAGACCTTTTTGTTCTTCTTTTCTCTTCCACTCTTGAGGAGTTGTTCCAACACGCTTAGAAAAGACCTTGATAAAGTAGTTTGAATAGGAATATCCACATTCACTTGCTATTTCAGATACTGTTTTGTCTGTGTTTGTTAGTAGAAGCTTTGCTTTGTCGATTCTTTTATTTGTTACATATTCAGAGAATCCTACTTCTGTTTCTTTCTTCAGATAAGAACTTAAGTATTGAAGCGAGTATCCAAATTCCAATGATATTTTATCAAGGCTGAGTGATGGATCTGAGTAGTTCTTGTCGATATAGCGAATGATCTCTGTTGATTTGGAAGACGAATCTCCGTTGATCTTTAGACCAAGGAGCTTTTCCTTGATGATTCTTTCCTGTTCTTCAAGTTCTTTCGCAGGTTGTCCAAAATGCAGAAGGAAGAAACTCTCTTCAATAGGAAAGCATTCCTCTTTCCATTTTTCACTGCACTCTTCAAGCCAAGATGAGTGATTGCTGATGAAGGCCATTGCAAGTTCTGATACTAGTTTACTTAACCTTAAAGCCTCTTCTTCGTCAGCAATAGAACGTGCAAGATCCAAAGAGAGTCCTGAGAAGTGAAGTTTCTCTTCTTTTTCAATGATCTTTGCAAATACAGGATAGCTTACAGGTTTGGATATATAGTCCTTTACATTGCTTCTGATTGCATGACGAGCATATTCAAACTCATCATATCCAGAAAAGACATAGAAAGAAGCACTCTCACCATACTCTTGTTTGATCTCATCGATGGCTTCTAGTCCATTGATGCCAGGCATGCATATGTCTGTGAATACAACAGTAGGAGAGATTTCCTTGAATTTATTCACAAGTTCTTCGCCGCCTTTTACGAAGTATGGCTTTATGTATGGATCTTTATATTTTGCTAGATGGTGTTTGAAAATTGAGAATACAAGAGGTTCATCATCTGCGAATAAGATGTTCATTCGTGTCTCCTTTGATCATGATAATTACTTCGCAGCCACATCCTGGACTACTTGAGATATCAACAGATGAGTTTTCATACAAGAGCTTCAATCTGTTTACGGAATTACTGACTCCAATAGATGAGTAGATATTTGTTTTATCTGGGTCAAAGCCTGTGCCATCATCAACGATCTTCAGGATAAGGATATCATTATCAAGCTTTCCTGTAATTGTGATATGGCATAGCTTATTTGTCGGCTCTGTGCCATGTACAACAGAGTTTTCAACAAATGGCTGCAGAATAAGTCTTGGAATTACAATATTATATAGCTCTCGATCTATATCGATCGTCCAATCGAGTCTATCATTGAATCGTGTTTTCTGAAGCGTTAAGTAGTCCTTCAGGAAGTTTGATTCCTCTTTGAGAGTGACTGTGTTATCCATCTTAAGAACATAGTGGAGTAGGTTAGATAGACTAAATAGGCAATCTGTTGCTTCTTCAACTCTCTCCTCATATATAAGAGAGATAATCGAATTCAGCGTGTTAAAAAGAAAATGAGGCTGAATCTGTGACATCAACGCTCTGTTTTCAGCAGCAACTTTCTCTAGCTCTGCAATATAGTTCTTGTTAATGAGAACCTCAAGGTCCTCGACCATTGAGTTTACAATGTCACCGATGGCAGATAAATCCCACTTCGGATTGTATTGATAGCGAGCAGAGAAGTTTCCTCTCGATACCTCTTCTAGTACTCGACGCATCTCTTCTATAGGCTCTGTAACCCTTGAGGACGTTGCCTTATATAGCGAGAATGCAATTACGATTGCCAATAGATAGAACCCAATTCCCATTGCATAGATTCTCATACTCTTATAAAAGAGCGTTTCGTTGTCGATGGAAATCTTTAGCGTGTATACAGTGTTTGGAATCCTTTGCGCATATGTAGTTGCTTTTGGAAGCTCTCCTATTACGATTTTATCTTCATTTGTGATGGATGAGAGCCTGTCAAGCATCTTTTGGCTTTTGCCTGTTGAGTAGATGATTCTGTTTTGTTCATCTGTGATGAATACGCAGGAGGGAAGATGGAATTCAACGTTCTCAAGATATTTATCGAAGAAAGAAGGTAGCACATCTATCTTCAGAACAGCGTATGGCTCCCTTGAGTAAAGATTCTTGATGGTTGTTAGAAGCGATATTCGCTCTTCTCCATCGTCTGGAATGTAGTAGTCTGCCAAGTGCGGTGGAAAATAGATGATTGACTCCTCGGCTTCCATCGCAACTTTATACCAATCTGTTTGGCTATATGAATAGCTTGTACTTGCGTTTACGTTCAATCCTGTATGGCTTGAATAGAGGACGGAATCCCCTTTCACAAGGATAGCTGAATAGAAATCATTTGTTGTGTATCTAATGGAACTCAAGAGTGAATTGAGTTGGCTTTCAAGATCTATTTGCACACTATATGAATAGTCGTCTTTCGAAATCTGTATGATATTCGACATGATGCCTTGGCTGAAATATGGCAGGATTGTTATCTGTCTAAGATCCTTGAAATAGCCTGAGATATTCTCCGATATGCTCTCTAGATAGCCCTTTGTTACAATCGATAGATCCTCTCTGTCGCTTCTGGTTATTAGAGTGGATGTTATTACAACAATCAAAAAGAAAGGAATTGCGGTGCTAAGAAGAAAATAGCGTTTGAGCCTTGAGATAGTTGTATTTTTCATCTGGGTTCCTTTCTTTTTTCTATATAATACAAGAGCTGGTAATCTTATTGGTGAAAGAAAATGAACAAATTCTCAAAATATTAAAAAAGTCGCATCAAAAGATAAAATAATATCATCCAAGTCGAAATAAGTATCATATCGTGCTTTCGATTCTCGTGAAACAATTGAAAGTAACAAGTGGTGTACTTGTATACAAAAGGAGAAAACAATGAAAAAGACTTTAGTCGCTATTTTCGCTATCGCTCTTATCGCTACTGCTTCTATTTTCGCAGGTGGCGCACAGGAAGCAAAACCAGCTAGTACAGATGGTGGTCTTAAGGGATATCTAACAGTTGCAACAAATACCAGTGATCCAGTATTCAGTGCAGTTCAGGCTGTAATTGATGCATTCATGGAAGAAAACCCAGGTGTTACAGTTGAATATACAACATATGGAAAGGATTATGAGAATCTTATGAAGGCAAAGATGGCTGCAAATGATCTACCTGATGTATTTGCAACACATGGTTGGGGAGTTAAGAGATATGCTGAATATCTAATGCCACTCAATGATCTATCTTTTGCTGGCAGATTCACAGAATCTATCAAGAACGTAATCACAACAGAAGATGGAAGAATCGTAACTATGCCTGTCACATCAGAGGCTACAGGTATCATCTATAACAAGGACATCCTTGCTAAGGCTGGTTGGACAACAGTTCCACGCACTTGGGCAGAGTTCTTCCAGTGCTGTAGAGATATCAGAGCAATCGGAATCGATCCAGTTCTTATCACAGGTAAGGACAACAGATGTCAGGCTAACCTAATGGATATCGCAGCTCCATCAATTCTTTGCTCATATGAGAAGGAAAACTATCAGGAATCCCTATATGATGGAACATTTGATTGGTCACAGTGGGCAAAGGTTGCAGGAATCGTAAAGCAGCTTGCTGATGAGAATCTAACAAACAAGGATGCTAACACAGCAGATCCTCTATTTGCATCCGAGCGCCTTGCTAATGGAGAGGCTTGCTTCTACTTCAATAACCAGGCTTATATTTCAAACGCATGGGAAATCAACCCAGATGCAAATCTATCAATGATGCCAGTTCCTGCTTACTATGAAGATGATGAGCAGATCATGATTGGTGGAGAAAGAGAGAGTTATGGTATCTGGAAAGATACACCAAACAAGGAAATCGCAATCGCACTTCTAGAGTTCATGGCTAGACCAGAGAACGTTAAGGCAGTAGGCGAGGCTTGTGGAATGCCTAACCCATTTGTTGATGTAACTGTAGATCTAAGAATCTCAAAGGATCTTGCTCAGTACAACAACCTCAGAACATATCCATATTTCGACAGAGAATGGCTACCTTCAGGTATGTGGGCAACAATGAGAGCAACAGGTGGAGCTATCACAGCTGGCGATATGACAGTTGAGCAGGCTTGTAAGGAAATGGAGAAGAACTATCTCTCACTTCGCGCACAGAACTAGTTTTTATTAATCAAAGTCCGTTCGTTGGATATCTCTGACGGACGGGCATTTCTTTTTATGTTTCAGGGTACTTTATGGCTGGTAACAACAAATTCAAAAGATTCATTGAGACAGACCCTAGAGCTTTGACGATTCTTGCAATCCCTGCATTGGTTCTATTTGCAACATTCGTATTATATCCACTTATTCTGGGTCTCAATATCTCATTTACAAACTGGAATGGATACTCTCAGAAGTATTCATATGTTGGATTCGAAAACTATAAGGATATGTTCACATCAAAAACAATGTGGACAGCTTTTAGAAATACACTTGCATATGGCTTTGGAAGTACTGCAATTCAAACTGTGCTGGGACTTGCATTTGCCATGCTTCTTGTTGATAGGTTTGCTCTTCGTAGCCCTGCAAGAATGATCATCTATCTTCCTGCAATGGTTGCGCAGGTTGTCATTGGTTATATCTGGTACTTCATATTCACATATAACCATGGTGCATTGAATGACGTCATGCATCTATTTGGGCATGAATCAGTAGACTGGATGGCTGTTGGAAGCCGTGCTGTTTTAATCATCGTTCTAGTTAACTCCATCTCATATTGTGGAAAGACAATGATCATATTCATGGCTGGATTGGAATCAGTTCCAGATATGTATAAGGAAGCAGCTTCAATCGATGGTGCTAATGGATGGCAGGCATTCAGACACATAACAATTCCTATGTTGATCCCTTCATTCACAACAAGCCTTGTTTTGAATGTAATTGGCGGATTGAAGATGTTCGGTCTAGTTGTCTCTCTTTCCGGAGGAGGTCCCGGATATGCATCCCATTCGCTCTCGTCATTGATCAATGAGATGTACTTTGGCACTCAAAGAGCTGGATTTGCATCAGCAATAGGTATGTTTACATTCATATTCATTGTTATCGTAAACATATTGCTTACGAAGGCACTGGCAAAGTGGGAGAGTTCGGTAAATGGCTAATACTAAAGAAATCAAAAGTAAGAATAATCTTAAGACTAGACATAATTGGATCAAGAACTTGCTTGCTTTGATCATCAGCGCATTCTTCATTGCTCCATTTTATATCACAGTATCATTATCATTTAAGACGAGGTCCGATCGCACAAGCTATTGGCTATTTCCTAAAAAGCCTGTGCTTTCTTCATACATCTATGCTTGGACAAAGGGAAATGTTGGAGTTGCTATCAAGAATACAATGATCATCACTGTTGTATCGGTGTTCTTCATTCTTCTGTTTGGAGTAATGGCTGCTTATCCATTCTCTCGTCATAAATCAAAGTTGAATGGATTTCTTCTGTCATGCTTTGTTGGAGTAATGATGGTTCCTCCATTATCTGTATTGGTTCCTCTTTATAAGGAATTGGTTGCAATGAAGGGAATAAATACATATTGGGCAGTAATATTGATTACAATTGCTTATCAATTGCCAATGTGTGTATTCATGTTCTCCAATTTCATTAAAACAATACCAAAGGAACTTGATGAGGCTGCAAAGATCGATGGATGTAGTCAATTCATGATTCTTCCAAGAATCATCCTTCCTAATATGGGACCTGTAATTGCATCTGTTTTGATCCTTGTTGGAGTTGGTGTTTGGAATGACTATAGCTTCCAGTTATATGTTCTTCAAAAGCCAAAGATGAGAACAATTACGCTTGCAATGTCTGCATTCTTCTCAGATGGAGTTGCAAATATGCCAGCAGCGGCTGCAGCTGCAGTTCTTGCTGTTCTTCCTGTTGCGATCATCTATCTATGTCTTCAGAAGTACTTTGTCAAAGGTACTGTCGATAGTGCTATTAAATAATATAGGACGGTGAATATGCTTGATTTGAAATTTGGCGGATCCATTGGAAAGAAATTCAACGAAGATGGATCTGTAAGACATTTTCCTGGGAATACAATGGTTTGTATTCTAGATCATTCAACAGAAGTTTTCAGAAGAGCAAAAGATGAAAGGGATCTTCTAGATAAAATCTGTGGTCGTACTATCTCAATTCTCCCAGATGAGAGTCTCCATATGACAGCTATTGAAGGAGTATGTGATCAAGTAAGGGACAAGGAACATTGGACAAGTAAGATGCCTTTGGATGCTCCTCTTGTTGAAGTTGATGACTTCTTTGAAGAGACTTGGAACAAACTTCCAAAGCTTGGGGAAGTAAAGATGACATTCGATCACTTATGGCTTGAGTTTGGAGCGGCTATTGCACTTCGTCCTTCAACAGATGCTGATGACAAGAAGATCAGAGCTTGGAGAGATACAGTAGGGGATGCGATGGGACTGCATTTTCCAGGACATGAGACATATCAATTCCATATCTCGCTTGCGTATGGTATGTGGATGCCAACAGAAGAAGAGCAGATGAGGTTTGAGAAAGAGAAAGAGCGTTTTGATGCTGAGTGTGTTAATGATCCATTCTCTTTCACAGTTCCTCAACCATCGATGACTTTCTTCAATGATATGTTTTTGTTCAATCCTTTTAGAATCGAAAGATAATAGATCTAAAGGCAACGATTTGGAATTCCAGATAGTTGCCTAATTCTTTGATAAGGAAAAAGATAATGGTAACAAGTAATTTTGGTTCTGCTATCGGAAATAAATTCAATAGTGATGGAACCTTCAGAGCTTTTGCAGGGAACACTATGGTAAGTGCTCTCAGATCTTCTCAAGTATTTCCTGAGCTTTGTGATATTCAGCGTAGATTATTATCCTCTGGGCGAGGTGAGTATTTGATGCCTCTTCCTCCCGATAGTTTTCATATGACTGTATTTGAGGGTGTTTGCGATCAAGTTAGGGACAAGGACCATTGGTCTTGTGTCGTTCCTGATACTATGCCAATTGATGAAGTATCAAGAAAGCTTGCTCCACTGTTTGTATCTGTTCCTCCTATGGGACATGTTGAAATGCGCCTTTCGTATCTTCGAGTGGATACTGGTATCAGCATTGGTCTTGTTCCAAAGACAGAAGAGGATGAGAAAACAATTAGAGATTATCGTGATCAGCTTGCTCAAAGCATGGGTATTTGTTTTCCAGGTCACAATGAATATGGCTTTCACATTGGGCTTGCTTATGGACGCATGCCAGCAGGAGATTTGGATTATCTCTTTGAGGATTTCCAAAAGGAAATGAAGGATTATTTTGCATCAAAGGAGATAGTATTTACAGTTCCAAGGCCAGATTATTGTACTTTTAAGGATATGTCTTGCTTTACTCCTTGGAAGTTCTAACTATAAGATTGCGATATGTTGCGAAATAAGGAACGTTGGGCACACGCCATTGGAGAGTTTGGAAACAATCTAGTTTATAACTTCTTCAATGGTTTTCTATTATTGTTTTATACAGATGTAATGGAGCTTTCAGCTTCATTCACAAGTCTATTGTTCCTTGTCTCCAGAATTATCGTTGCAGCATCAGATCCGATCGTGGGTCTTTTGTCAGATAGAACAGAATCCAGATTTGGAAAGTATAGAGCATGGCTTATAGTCTTTGCACCAATAGTTGCATTGTTCTTGGTTCTTTCCTTTATTTCTCCTTCAGAGAATATGACTGTCAAATATGTCTGGAGTTTCTTAACATTCATTGTTCTTGGCGTTTCTTTCACAGCAACCGATGTTCCTTTTTGGACACTTCCATCAGTGATGACAGATGTTCCAGAAGAGAGAGCCTCTGTGTTCTCTCTTTCTGGACAGATCAGTACAATTTCTGGAGGATTGGCAGGATTTGCTGTTCCTTTGATCGTTGCACGCTCATCAAGCTTAGGCGCTGGTTATTTTGGGATTGCGATAGTCTTTGGACTGATACTCTTTGTCTGTTATTACTACTGTGCATTTACAGTCAAGGAGAGAGTGCAAACAAAGAAAGAGAATTTATCTTTGAAAAGCTCTTCTTTATCCATCCTAAAGAACAAGCCTCTCTTGATAGTTTCCATTGCAGGATTGTTTGTCAACATAGGGTTTTTCTTGCGTAGTTCTACCTATTCATACTATGGCATCTATGTTCTTGGGCATTATTCCTGTGTCTCAATTATGACACTGATGATTCTCTTCGGGCGTCTTATTGGTTCTTATATTGCACCTATGATTTCCAAGAAGAAGGGGAACAAAGAAGCAATGCTGATAAACCTCAGCTATGGCATATTATCATCCACACTTTTAATGTTAGTTGGAATAAAGAACACTATTGTCATATATGCAATGACACTACTATCTGCTATCTCAAATGGCGCATTCCTCGTCATTCTTCTTTCAATGATCAGTGATACGATCGACTATGGTGAATACAAGTTCAACACTAGAAACGATGGCATGATCACATCGCTCAGAACATTTATCACAAAAATAGGATCAGCACTTGCTGGCTCTGCAATTGCTTTCTACCTTGCGCTTATTGGATACCAGGCAAATGTTGAACAAAGCTTGAGCGTTAAGAGAATGCTTCATTTGATGTTCTCTATTATCCCAGCATTGTTCTATCTAATAGGCTTATTAATCTTCCTTCTTTATCCATTAGGACAAAAGAACTTAGAGAGAATGGAGAAAGAACTGGTGCTAAAGAGGCAAAACGAATCTAAGTAGATTTCTGTATAGTTTGCAGTGACATTTACAGTGACATTTACAGTGACATTTACAGTGACAAGCGCCGACTTATCTAGTAACTATATGAGGTATAGAAGATGACATCTATCGAGTATTATGAATCTCCATTGGGTAGAATTCTCTTATCGTCTGATGAACTTGGATTAACAGGCCTTTGGTTTGATGGAGAAAAATACTATCCAGATAATCTGCACATAAACTGCGTTGAACAAGAAACAGCTATTTTGAAAGAAGCCAAGCTTTGGCTTGATATCTACTTTTCTGGAAGAGAACCAGATTTTGTGCCTCCTTTGCATCCTCAAGGTTCTGCTTTCAGACTCTTGGTGTGGAAGCATCTATTGGATATTCCATATGGCAAAACTACTACATATGGTGACATTGCTTGCAAGGTTGCAGCAGAAAAGGGCATCGAAAGGATGTCATCACAAGCAATAGGAGGCGCTGCTGCTCACAATGCAATATCCATAATCATTCCTTGTCATCGGGTAACTGGAGCAAATGGACACCTGACAGGATATGCAGGAGGCATAGAAAGAAAAGCTAAGCTATTGGAATTGGAACGATGTTTGGCATAAAAATACTTGAGAATAAACTAGAAAATGAACTTGTAGTTTGCATTTTCTCTGAGGATTGCAGAATATAAAAAATCACCAAACAAACTGAGAAGACGCCAACTTTGTAATCTAAAACACGCCAGCTTGGTAAATAAAAATGCGCCAAGTTTGTAAAAGATGTGTTATACTCCTAGTAGCAAGGAGTACGATTTATACATGGAAGGCTACAAAAAGAGAGTCGCAGATGAACTTTTGGAAAGAAAACTTAAGAGCAAAGGTGCGGTTTTGATAGAAGGTGCTAAATGGTGTGGAAAGACAACCACAGCAGAGCAGAGTGCAAATAGTGTCCTGTATATGAATGAGCCTAGTCGCATGCAACAGAATCTAATACTTGCAGATATGGACCCTGAAGTTCTATTAGAAGGAGAAACTCCTCGCCTGATAGATGAATGGCAACTTGCTCCAAAGCTTTGGGATGCAATCAGGTTTTCTGTAGACCATAGACGTCAATTTGGACTCTATATCCTTACTGGTTCAGCTGTACCTTCAAACCTTGATGAAATACACCATACTGGCACTGGTAGATTCAGTTGGCTCAAGATGAGACCGATGAGTCTTTATGAGTCAGGAGAATCATCTGGAGAAGTTAGTCTTACACAGCTTTTTGATTTTCCTGATAAGATAGTGCGAGGAACATCTAATTTAACTCTTCGTGAGATTTCGTATTTGATTTGCAGAGGTGGTTGGCCTATGTCATTGGATGTTTCTGAAGATATTGCTTTGCAACAAGCATTGGATTATTTCGATGCTGTAGTGAAGGAGGATGTTTCGCGAGTAGAGGGAGCAAGGAAAGATACTGAATTCATCAAACGTTTGATGCGTGCATATGCAAGAGTTCAAGGTGGACAGGTTTCCGTTGAAACAATCATTGCAGACTTAAAGAGCAATGAGGATATAGAGTATTGCAATAAAACAGTTTCCAATTATCTCAAGGTTTTAAAAAAAATATTTGTAATTGAAGATATGGAAGCTTGGAATCCAAATCTTAGATCAAAAGCTGCTATTCGAACATCTGACACTCGTTATTTCGTAGATCCTTCGATAGCTACGGCTGCCTTAGGACTAGGTCCTGGAGATTTGATAAATGACTTGGAAACGATGGGATTGTTGTTTGAGACAATGGCTATTCGAGATCTTCGAGTATATTCAGACCTATTAGATGCTTCTGTCTATCATTATAGAGACAAAAATGGTCTTGAATGTGATGCAGTAATTCATCGCCGTAATGGTTCGTATGGTTTGATAGAGATTAAGCTTGGCGGAGATAAATTAATCTCCGAAGGTGCAAAATCTCTTCAAAAATTAGCAAGCGTCATTGATGTAGATAAAATGAAGGCTCCTTCTTTTATGATGGTTCTTACAGCAAATGGAGATCGTGCGTATAAGCGACCAGATGGTGTACTGGTTGTTCCAATTGGTTGCTTGAAACCATAAGTATACTTCCATAAGAGAGGTATGAATACCTTGTTAAGTCTTGCAAGATGCTTCCCTCGCTGACAATTTGTTTGTAGTGATGTACTTTTTCTAGTTCTATTGTGCGATAACTAAAGTCTAAATCAGGAAGCTTCTGTATATGTTTGTCAGATTGAATCATTGGATAATTAAGATAGAGCATTCCATTGTCAGCTGATGAATTGAAGTATTTAAGCATGCGTCTAATAGTGTCAAAGTGCGGATTATCATGTTGAGGCTCGAAATCAAATACAAGAAATACATCATTATATTTATCCGTAATTTTTTTACGGATAATATCTGCATGTTAAAGAGTTCTTTTATGCTAAAAAGAACACCTCCAGCTTTGCTTCTGGAGGTGCCGTTTTCAAAAGGTGAGTATAGTTATGAAAGCTTAACGAGAATTGCAGGACGCTCGAATTCTATTCCGTCAACTTTATATCTATTAACAGGGAACAATACAGGCTTTGTGATAGGAATGATTCCATCCTTTGTTGATATTACAGTGTCTTCACTCTTTGTGCCTGTAATGGAAGGGTTCCAGCAGAATGCCTGATGATCTGCAATAACACCTGGAGTGTCAAATCCAACTCTATAGTCTCGGCCTTGGTAACCAATAGGACCACCTTGGTGATGCTTGTCGAACTCATCGCCATAGCCTAGTTCCTTATAGGTTTCTCTACCTCTTTCCAAAGTAGATGTGAAAGTTGCTCCTGGGCGAGATGCTGCCATATATGTACAATCTACAATCTGATTTGCTTCGTATTGCTTTAGAAGATCCTCAGATGGAGTGACGAAGTTAACATATCTTGTGAGACATATAACAAGGCCATTTCTTCTGAAGTTTCCACCGATCTGAACACGTTTCTCAACTTTTTTCTGAGTTGGAAGAGGGTGTCTGTATTGAGAAATTCTCTCATCAGCGGCAACCATGCAAGAAAGGATTTCCAATCCCTTTCTTTCCATTCTTGCCATGATGTCAGCTGCAATTTCGTATTCACTCATTCCAACTTCAATGCTAGCAGCAGCTGCTTCCATAGCCCAGGAAGCATCTTCTCCGATGCGCTTATATCTTTCGATTTCGTCTTCTGTAAGATCAAAACGAAGCAGTTGGATAGCCTTAGCTGCGTTTCCTGTGTCGTAGCCAACACGAAGGGAAGGAACAAGGCTTTCAATAGTCTTTTTCTCAAAAGAATTGTCGTGCCATACTCCATATAGAACCTTGTATCCAAGCTCTTCTATCTTCTCTTCGTTGATCATTCTTGGAGCTTCGATATTATTTGTAATAGCATATTGACCATCTTGTGTAATCAGCAGTCCACAGTTACCTGTAGCACCCATGCCAACATAGTTTCTTCCACCGCATGTAAGCCATGCAAAGTTATCTTGACCCTTAAAAAATACGCCATCGTATCCTTCGCGTTTCATCATCTCTCGTACTCTGCTTAGTTTAATCTTTAATTCTCTATTCATTTTATTACCTCTTTAAGCTTTCTGCTTCTCTTCGCTTGGTCTTGCCTTGATGTTCTTGATCATTGTGTAAACAACAATAACAAGAGATGTGATAAGGAAGATACAAGAAATAGGGTGAGTCAGGAATGTAGTCCAGCTATTGCCTGACAGAATAAGTGCTCTGTTTAAGTTAGCCTCTGCAATAGGTCCAAGAACAATACCTAGAACCAGTGGTGCACCTGGATATCCGAACTTCTTCATAGCAAAACCAATTACACCGAATACGATTGCAACAAGCACATCAAATAGATTGTTTGCATTTGAATAAGCTCCAACAATACATAGTGCTGCGATCAATGGAAGTAGGAGTGTCTGTGGAATCTTTAGAATGTATGGAGAAACCTTAGCACATCCTAGTCCTACTGCTAGCATGATGAACTGTATTACGATCATTCCAGCAAGGATTGCGTATACAATCGTTATTCCTTCTGGGTCTACAAAGAGCTGAGGACCTGGCTTGACGCCAATTAGAGTCAATGCTCCAAGCATTACAGATGTTACAGTGTCTCCTGGAACACCTAGACATAGCATAGGGATCAAAGCTCCTCCAGTTGTACCATTGTTTGATGCCTCTGGTGCAGCAATGCCTTCTGGAATACCAGTTCCAAATTCCTTAGGACGCTTTGAAAGCTTTTCTGCAACTTGGTATGCAAGGAAACATGAAATAGCTCCACCTGTTCCTGGGATGATTCCAATGAATACACCAATGAAACCACCAACGATAGCTGATAGGATCAAAGCCTTGAAGTCAGTAAGGGATGGAATTACGCGTCCAAGCTTCTGCTGAGATGCAGCTCCCTCTCTTTCTCCTCCTTTCTGTACAACCATGAATACTTCACTGAGTGCAAATATTCCAATAAGAACAGGAAGAAGTTGAAGTCCTCTCATGAGTTTATAGTTTCCGAATGTGAATCTATCGATTCCTGCAACACCATCAACTCCGATAGTGGAGATCAAGAGGCCTACAAATCCAGAAATTAGACCCTTGATAACGCTCTTTCCTGTACATGCCATAATCGAAAGACCGAATATGGAGAGTGCGAAGAAATCTGGAGATGTAAATGAGAGAGCTATCTTTGCAAGCTGTGGAGCGATAAGTGCAAGACAGATAGCAGAGATAAGTCCTCCAATAAACGATGATACCGCAGATATTCCGAGAGCTCGTCCTGCTTCTCCTTTCTGGTTCATTGGATAGCCATCTAGTAGTGTTGCTGTTGCAGATGGAGTTCCTGGAGTGTTCAATAGGATAGCTGCAATTGAGCCGCCATACATACTACCACAGAAGAGTCCACATAGCATAACAAGTGCTGGAGCTGAATCCATTCTATAAACAAGAGGAAGAAGCAATATGATTCCTGTTGAACCACTTAGTCCTGGAAGAGCTCCAATGATAACGCCAACAGCAGTTCCAAATACTGCCATCAGGAAATTGAATGGGACGAATACATTAGCAAAACCTGCCATCAAATTAGTAAACATACTGCGCCCCCTTAACCTAGAATTCCTCTAGGTAGAATTACCAAGAATACTTTTGTAAATAGGAAATAGACTACAACTGAAAATACAATTGCGATGATTGCTGCCTTGATCTTCTTCTTGTAGCCAAAAAGCATGAAAGACGCAAATAGATAAATAGGTGTAGTGATCAAGAATCCAATGCTCTTCATCAGCTTGTAATAAAGGACTGTCATCAGCAGCATTATGAATGCTCTCAGAAGATATCTACCATTGATTGTTTTGAAATCAATAAGTGGCAAGCCCTTGCTTTTTATAAGTACTGTAATAAGTTGAACAACACCTAGCACGAATAGAACTGAACAAATTACCTTTGGGTAATCTCCAGGTCCTATGCCTCTGTCTGAATTCGGCATTGCATTTGCTGTTATAAAGAATATGATGCTGATAGCGATTATAAGGATGGAAATCCAAAAATCCGCAGCCTTTTTTGTATCTTTCATTCTTTTCTCCTATGAATCGAAAATAAGCCGGGGATTATTCATCCGCGGCTTATTACTTACGCTCTTGTTTAGAGAGTCTTAGCAAGCTCTGCGAATCTTGCATCCTCACTCTTCATGAATGCAGTTGCTGCAGCTGGATCTTTGTATGTAACCTCTACGCTGAGGCTTGTCATCTTGTCGATGAATGTCTGATCTTCTGTGCACTGCTTTAGGATTGCAGCAAGCTTTTCTACGATTGCATCTGGAGTGTCCTTAGGAACTACTACAGTTCTCCACTGAGGAAGTACACAATCAACACCGGATTCCTTAGCTGTTGGAACTTCTGGGAATGATGTATATCTGTTGTCTGAGAATACTGCAAGAATTCTTAGCTGACCACTTTCTACGTTTGCAATACCTTCTGGAGCGTTAGCCATTACACAATCGACTTCGCCAGCAAGGAGACCTGTGATAGCTGGTCCGCCACCTGAATATGGAACGTGTACAAAGCTGAGTCCTGTAGCCTGCTCAAATAGGAGAGCTGCAAGGTGGTTTCCGCCCTGAGCACCAGCGTTACCGCAAGTGATCTTATTAGGATTTGCCTGAACATCAGCAATCAAATCAGAAAGTGTCTGATACTTTGAATCTGCTTTAACTACGATGTAGTTGTATGATGATACAACCTGACAAACTGTCTTGAAGGAATCAGCACCCTTGATAGGAGTTGAAGAAAGATGAGTCTTTGCCATTGTTGCATTGTTCCAGTGCATGATTGAATATCCATCAGCAGAAGCATCCAAGAACTCAATAGCTCCTGTGATACCTGATGCGCCTGGTACGTTCTTGATTACCATTGCCTGGCCATTTGCATATTTAGGGAAAACTTCTGCGAGTGCTCTGAATACGATGTCTCCACCGCCACCAGCTGACCAACCAACTGTTGCTTCAACAGTCTTTGATGGGAAAGTAGCTTCCTGTGCACCCTGAGCAAACACAGCTGCCATGGAAACGACGACTACGAGCATGATAGTTAATGCTTTTTTCATACTATATATCTCCTTTTGTTAGAAAGATTACTTAACTTGAACGGGCTTTCCGTTTCTTGCGCTTTCATAGATTGCAGTGATGATCTTTACAGCTTCGCTTGCAGATTCGCCGCTAACAGATGGCTCTCTGTGATTGATGATTGCATCAGCTAGATCATTGAACTCTCTTTCGTGCCCTAGTGTATTGATTGCCTTAGGGTCCGATGCTCCACCGCCTGCAGTGGTCTTGTCGAAGAATTCGCGTCTGATCTCTTCGTCTTCTGGTCTTTCATTCTTGAATTTCCAAGTCTTTAGGGATTCTTCTTCAAGAACAGCAGAACCTTCAGTTCCACAGATTTCAAGCTTTTTCAAGAATCCTGGGTAAACGCTAGTTGATCCCTCGATAACACCTAGAGCTCCATTTTCAAACTTAAGAACAGCTACTCCAGTATCTTCAACTTCGATTCTTTCGTGGCTCAATGTTGCAGTGTAAGCCTGAACTTCCAATGCCTTTCCTGCAAACCACTGCAAAAGGTCTATTGCATGGATGGATTGGTTCATAAGAGCGCCACCGCCATCTACCTTCCAAGTACCTCTCCAAGCACCAGAATCATAGTATTCCTGGCTTCTGAACCATTTGACTTCTGCATCTACTAGTGTTAGGCGACCAAAACGTCCTTCTTCAATGGCTTTCTTGATCAATATTGGAGCTTCATAGAATCTGGATTGGAATACGCCTGTTGCGATAACGCCTTTCTTCTTTGCTGCATCCAGGATCATCTTTTCGCGCTTAGGAGTGATCTCCATTGGCTTTTCGATAATCACGTTCTTTCCTTTTTCAATAGCAGCAAGAGCTGGTTCTAGATGGTAACCTGATGGAGTTGCAATTGTTACAACCTCTATCTCTGGGTTTGATAGAAATGATTCCAGATCCTCATAAGGGATACCCATTCCATGGTTTTCACAGAAGGCTTTAGCCTTGCCTGGAACCATGTCAAATGCACCGATAAAACGGCAATTATCATTATTGTTAATTGCTCTAATATGTGTCTCTGCTATAACGCCGAGGCCTATGATACCAAAACCAACTTTTCTAGACATATGCTCTCCCTATATTTATAGGCTAGCACAGAGTTTCATTTTGTCAATTTGAATTACAAAATATTTTATTTCTATTATATATAAGTAATTATTATTTGGAATTTAAAGAGGAAATTGCAAAAGTCCACCAGGAACATAAGGCATGAATAAATATACAGGACAGGGATTTTAGAAGCATTCCAGTCCTGATTTTTTAGCCAATATCGAAAATATGATTAATTTGTGTATTTA
>CAKQTE010000062.1 GCA_934276485.1 uncultured Spirochaetales bacterium
AGTATAAATTGGATTATTTCTTTATATTTAAAGAAATTATTTGATTTATGTTCCGGATTTTGAAGTAATTTGGATCAATTAAAAACCATAGAGGAAGATTTTAGACGCTATGCGACTGAATAGTTACAAACTCGATTCTTTTATTTCCTCTTACAACAAATGGAATACTCTCTTTAATCGAATAATCGTGGTCCAAACGTTTATCATATTCAAAATAGTAATCTGTTGTATTATCAGTGTCTGAATCTCTAAAAATATGATGTCCTGGAACGAGTCGACCATCTACAATGTGAACTGTAAGTTTACTTATTGTACAGGAATACTCACTATAATCGACAACAAGGATCGTATCATTATCTCTTACTTTTGTTAGGTCAAAAGATTCTTCAATTCCCATTACTGCAGCTACTGAATTCCATAATAAATATGGTTTCTTCAAGTTGCAGGCTCTAATAATCGAATCTTGTATATCAACATTGAGTCTATCTGGAACAGGTATAACCAGATAATCCGGTTCTTCCTTGGAATTATAAGATGCAGAAAACCATTTTGATAGATAATCCTGGGCTTGTTTGAAATTCGCAGGACTATTATCTAACTTGTAAACGCCTAATTTGGGCACGTTATATCTTGAGTTAAGCCCATACTCAAACAAATTCAATATATATTTTAAATCTATTGCTTTTTCTAGATTCAATTGAATTTTAGACTCTTCAATTGATATCAAATCATCAAAAACAATATTGTGTTTACCTATGGTATAAGGAGCCTTGTTGCTATCAGCATCTGGAAGTATTAATACTGGATCTAAGCTCATTGAATACCATTTTTTAGCATCTATATCGCCCAAATCAATAAAATGGCCTACACATGGATCGTTACTATATATGTTATAAACATCAATGTTCATATTTATACTCCAAAGCACTCCATATTCATCATCGACAGAAACAATCTATCAGAAAGCCTTGGAGATAAAGTATTAGTATCTAATTCTTGATTTTCTTCTAGGTAATTTACTGTATAGATATTTTTTACTTTGAACGGTTTATTGTTCTCTGTAATATAATTGAATACAACAGTATATTGATAATTCTTGTTAGATATAAAAACCGAAGAGTCAAATCTAGTTTGATTTCTAGATATTATTCTTTGATCTCCAGAATTTACATTTACATAGTTCCAACAGGTTTCTCCAAAAAAATCATCAAAAGATGAAGGATCAATCCACACTGAATGACGGATTGGATCTTCCTCCGATTCAATATGGTTAATCTTTGCAATTTGTAATATATAAAAGACATCAGCTAGTAGTTTTTTTCTATTTTTCCAAATTGAAATTAGTTGACGATTCTTCATGACTAATTCCAAATAAAGTTTCCATATAATGTTATACAGAGCATTGTTTTGAAGAACATAATTGGGATTAGGGATTCCATCCAATCTTGAGATGTTATCCCAAATCGAATTTGACAATATACTTGCAATAAGAGATTTCAAGCGTCTAATTTTCTCAACAGAAGGATGCTCTTTGAATTCTTCTCCATATTCTCTTAGATAATCATTACATTCGATATCACAACGCAACAAAAACTCTTTGAAAACTCTGTTTTCCAAAGTGTTAAAGTTTTCTTTTCTAACTACAGCCAATATCTTTTGACTATTTTTTGCTTTTTCTTCCGCACATCTACCTGGCTGTCGAGTTAACCATTGCAAACATGCGGTATCTATTTGTTGAACCCTGTCTGCGGATACTTTTTCTCTATTTCGATTAAGAACATTATGAAGCTTTGTTGATAACAAATATATTTGGTTGAAATAGTTAGATGCTATACGAGTAATCAAATTAGAGGGAGGACCTAGCCTCTCCTCTGTAACAATTTTATATATTTCTTCATAAGGAATTGGAAGAAACTTATAATGATTGATTACTCTTTTATAATTTTCTTCAGAATTCAATTGAATTGCTTTGTTTGAAATCTCATAGAACAAATCAAGCATGATTTTCAGAATGTCAAATTTATATATTCTTTCTTTGTTTTCATTTTTGTCACTCAAATATGCTTGAAGCTTCTGCAATTCCTTATTGTCATCCATAAACTTACCTAGCAACACCTTTCCATTGGAAGAACATTGAAGAAGTATCATCCTTAGCAAAAGAGAATGCATTAGCAAGATCATGATCTTTTACATCTTCTATTGTTTTGGAAATCATATTTAGAGCTTCATTTACAGAGTTTGCATCTTTCTCAACACCATTCAACTTTGGAAGAATCTTCATCTCTATCTGGTCTGCTACTGCGTCATTAAACTTATACTTATTTGTATCAGCACCTGGATATAGACGTACATAATTCTCTATAGATTGCCATACTCTGTGAGCAAATGGTCTATTTATGGTTTCGAGAGCATGGTTTAGGTCATTGACAATAGTTCTTAGTCTTTCTTCGTTTGCAGATGACAAAACATTGTTTTCCTTTATAGATTCCCAAGCTTGCATAGTTAGATATGAGTTATCGTCATATGCCCTATTGAAATCTTCTATCAATGGTTTTGACTGCAACTCTGCGGGCTTACCAAAACGCAATACATTTGATCTATCCATAACTTTATCAGACAATGATTGTGTTGTTTCATCTTCATTCATTGTTCCAACAAACAAAGTATTATTGTTTACAAACAGTCTACGAGTATTCTTTTGGTTATTTGTAGAGCCACTTTCGATTTCGATTTCTGCTACTCTTCTGGATATCTCATCATCCTTATCAATAGTTCTTCTTATTTCAAGCTTACTCAAGAGGTCACTGAAATAATACTCAACTCTAGCCAAGTTCATCTCATCTAAAAGAACAAGATTCATTGGTACCTTTCCTACATTAGCAAAGTTTTCCTTTGCTTTCTCATTATTATAATAATCAGTACTCCATAATAATCTTGAAAATTCGGTTGCCTTGAATCTACTTTGCATATAGTTGTAGAAACCGAGCAAGTCTTGAGGGCTATCCCATCTAGGCTGAACAGCTACAGATAAGAAGTTCATACCTGAAGCCTTAGCATATAATTGTGGCAGTAAGCTCTTTCCTGTACCTGATATTCCTGACAAGACAACAAGAGGCGAACTGTCTGCGACCTTGAGTCCAGTATGGAAAGCATTGATTGTTCTTTCGCTGAATTTGATATTGGATTTTTCAAGAGTATCAGAAAAATGTTCAAGCCATTCATTTTCATTGAATCGTGATTTTTCATGACGAATCGGCTGAGTATCTGCTCTATCAAGATCTTCCCAGCAATAATTACTTGCTGCGTTGTACGCATCAAGCTTTGAATTTTCAATTTTCTTTTCAGAAACCTTACCTTCCAACTGCTCCAAGAGTTTTCTTGAATCAGCTATATCTTGCTTCAAAGACTCATACTGCTCTTCTTTTTCTTTCAGATCAGCCATCTTAGATGACAAGGAAACATTATCTCTATGTAAATCATCCCTCATCTGTTCTAATTCACTAATCCGAGATTCAAGGATATTACATTTATCTTGATACTCTCTGATATTTGATTTAAGTGATGACTGATACTCTGAAAGCCTTTTGAACAAATTCTGTGCTTCCGTGATTTTTTCTTCTAAATCACTAAGCTCTTTTTTATATTCATTGATTTTACTTCGTAGCTGATTGTATTCTTCTTGTTTATCTTTCAAATCTTCAAGCAAAGTTTTCAGTTGAGCTACTTCTAGATTTAGACTTTCTCTTGAAGATTGCAAAACATTGACCTGATTCTGTAATTCAGTTGCTTTCTTATCAATTGATTCAAGTTCAAAAAGATGTTTGTTCTTTTCATCCTCAAGAGTCTTACATGTAGCTTGCAGATTATCAAATTCTTTTTCAGCTTCGTTTCTGGTCTGCAAAACCTGCTGATACTCTTCATTTAATTTTGATATCTGTTTGCTTCTTTCTTCTATCTGAACATTCAATGACGTTAGAGCCTTTTCCTTCTCATTATAAACTTCTTCGTATTGATTCAAGAATTCTTCCATAGACTCTTTCTTATCAATTAAACGAAGAGCTTCCTCTGCTTCTGTTCTCAGGTCTTTAAGCTCTTTCTCTGTCTCTGCACAATCATTCATGAGATTGTTTATTTTCAGCTCCAAATCACTTTTCGTTTCACGTAAAGGACCAAGATCGCATGCTTTTCTATATACATACATAGAATAAATTGTTAGCACCATTAGAAAGCCAATTGAAATTACTGCGCAAATAAATAGTCCGATAATCATTAGTTAGTTTCCCCTTCCATATATGCAACCTTACTTTCTAAGTCTTCAACTATTGTATTTAACTCCTGATTCTTAGAAATCAATTGTTGTATAGATGTTTCGAGGTTATCTATTTCTTCTGAAAGTTTGGTTTTATTTGACTCAAGAGCGGCAAGTTCTTGGTTTATTGCTTCGCTTTCTAAATTCATTTTCTTTATTTGCAACTCTAGTGCATTATTCTTCTCTATAAGAGATGTGTTCTTTGTCTCAAGTTCTTTCTTGGAATTCTGCAATTTAGATTCTTCGTTTTTTAACGACGCAACCTCATCTGATATTGTTTTCTGGATGTTTTTACTTGCTTCGATGCTGTTTTCTAAATCTTCTTGCTGCTTATTCTTTGAATCAATTTCACTCTTTAAACTAAGGATAGCTGAATTTGTATTGTTTAATGTTAATTGAGCCTCTTGCAAAGCAGCAGATGTATATGTCTTTTCTTTTATAAGATTATCAATCTGAGTTTGTAACTCTACCAAAATTGATTTACTTGATGCAATTTGAGTGTTTGAATTGCTTATTTGCAATTCCAATTCAGATTTTGATTTTGATAGAGTATCAAGAGTGTTTTTAAGACTGGCCAATTCTAAGTTCTTTGCATTCAATGATTCATTCAATTCATTGACAGATGATGTTAGATTTTCTTGTTCCTTTTGCAATTTATCATTATCTGCTTTTAATGTAGATGCTATTTCATTGTTTGTTCTGATAGAGGCATTCAAATCATCCACTTTACTTTGCAAAGATGCTTTTTCGCCTTTTAACTTATCAATATCACTATTGAGATTTTGTAAAATAGCATTTGCAGAGTTCAAAGATACAGTGGCATCATTTACATCAGAACTCAATTGAGTCTTCTGTGATAAAAGTTCATCCAAATCTGCTTTGGCGTTATTGATTGAAGTATTCTTCTCTACAATGCTTTTCTCCAATAATAACTTCTGATTCTTCAAACCCTCGATTGATAATTCAATTTCATTAAACTCTTTTTCTTCAGATGCTTTGGCATCAAGTACATCTTGATAAGAAGCGTTTAATGCTGAAACCTTATTTTCTATTCTGTCTTTCTCTTTGGTGTTTGCAATTAATTCTTGATTTAGCCCTTCAATTTCTTTATTCAAATCTACTTTATTAGCCTTCAAGTTTTCAATCTGGCGATTTAATTCTACCACTTCGTTGTATTTATCATCATATTGACTAATTGCATCTTCCATAGAAGAGATCTTGGAAGATAGCTGTTCTTGTTCAGATTTGAGGATTGCAATCTTATCTTCCTCTTTAATCTTTAAAGCCTCCATGTATTTTTCAAATGATGCTTTTCTCTGTATCGAAGATTCCATAAAAGCTTCTTCTGCAACATGCCATCTGAAGTATTTACCCATTACAAATCCCATAGATAGAACACTTATTTCACAAAGAATCAAAGCTAATACTGTAATAATGAAAAATGGTATTGGTGAATCTTTTCTTTTTCTATCTTTTTCTGCCTTTTTCTCATTAAAAGAATCGGCTATGCCATCAAAATCAATTTTGGGTTTCGATGAATTATCAGGAACAGGATTTGTTCTTGAAACATCGACAATATCATCTAGAGAATTGGATTCTTCTAAATCTGTATCGTAATCATCTAACTCCAATGACTCATCAAAATCATCATTATCCACAGCAATACCCCCAAAAAGCTACTTCTATTTGAAACAGCCTAATTATCTAATAGCTTGAAAAAGAGATTTTTATAAAAAATCTGAAAATTTATTCAATTAAGGAATAAAACAAAGCAACAATGAAAAATGTAACAGAAAAAAGGTGTATATTGAAGTCTGAAATTAGACTAAACACAATTTATGTAAAAGGGACCTACCCTTTTGAGATAGATCCCCGTCAAAATCATCTAGAATATTTATTATAGATTCTGTGCGTATTCTCTGATATCGGAGACATTGCGATACATTGCTACATCACCTTCTTCAGATACTACCAATGTAGGAGCCTGCATGATGCCATACTCCTTGCAAAGCTCTGGATTGTCCTCAGCATCTACTACATTGTATTCAACACCAGCTTTATCAAGCATGGACTTGGCAATCTTACAATTAGGACAAGTCTTTGTTGTAAAGAGGTAAACACCGCTAGGAGCTGAAAGAGCTTCTTCTCTTACATCCTCTATAACATGATCCTTGTGAGTAAGCTTTGATGTTGCAATATTGTATTCCTTTCTTTCCTTGAACTCCTCAGTCTTACCTGCGTTCCAGTTCTGTACAGGACGATAGTAGCCTGTGATCCTTGAGTATACTTCAGTTGCCTTATGGCAAATTGGACACTCATAAACCTCACCTGCAATGTATCCATGTTCAGAACAAACTGAATATGTAGGGCTCATTGTGTAGTAAGGAAGCTTATAGTTCTCAGCAATCTTTCTAACAAGGTTTGCAGCTGCCTTCCAGTTAGGAAGCTTCTCGCCCAAGAATGCATGGAATACTGTTCCTGATGTATACAAAGTCTGCAATCTATCCTGAATATCCAAAGCCTGGAAAATATCATCTGTGTATCCAACTGGCAAGTGGGATGAGTTTGTATAGTATGGAGTATTCTCATCGCTGGAAGCTGTGATGATATTTGGGAATTGCTCAACATCATGCTTAGCAAATCTATAAGATGTAGACTCTGCTGGAGTTGCTTCAAGATTATACAAATCTCCATATTGCTCCTGGAAATCAGAGAGTCTATTTCTCATGTGATTCAATACTTCAACAGCAAACTCCTCTGCTCTAGGATCAACTAGGTTACACTTTAGCCATGATGCGTTCAAACAAGCTTCGTTCATTCCTACTAGTCCTATTGTTGAGAAATGGTTATCAAAAGAACCTAGGTATCTCTTTGTATATGGATATAGGCCTTCATCAAGAAGCTTTGATACTACAGTTCTCTTTACCTTCAATGAACGTGCGGAGATATCCATCATCTTATCAAGTCTCCTGAAGAAATCTTCCTTGTCCTTCGAGAGGTATGCCATTCTAGGTAGGTTGATCGTAACAACACCAATTGAACCTGTGGATTCACCGGAACCGAAGAAACCTCCGGACTTCTTTCTTAGCTCTCTCAAGTCGAGGCGCAAACGACAGCACATACTTCTTACATCAGAAGGCTCCATATCAGAGTTGATGTAGTTTGAGAAATATGGTGTTCCATATTTAGCAGTCATCTCAAACAAGAGCTTGTTGTTCTCTGTCTCTGACCAATCGAAATCCTTTGTAATTGAATATGTAGGAATTGGATACTGGAAACCTCTTCCATTAGCGTCCCCTTCGATCATGATCGAGATGAATGCCTTGTTAACCATATCGATTTCCTTCTGGCAGTCGCCATATGTGAAATCCATATCCTTGCCACCTACGATAGCTGGAACATTCCTAAGGTCCTTTGGACATACCCAGTCAAGAGTGATGTTTGAAAATGGTGCCTGGGTTCCCCATCTTGAAGGAGTGTTAACGCCATAGACAAATGACTCAATGCACTGCTTAACCTCTTTATATGTAAGGTTATCAACCCTAACAAATGGAGCAAGGTATGTATCGAAGGAAGAGAATGCCTGAGCACCAGCCCACTCATTCTGCATGATTCCCAGGAAATTAACCATCTGATTGCAAAGTGTTGAAAGGTGCTTTGCAGGGCTAGATGTGATCTTTCCGGGGATTCCACCCAATCCTTCCTGGATAAGCTGCTTGATAGACCAACCAGCACAATATCCTGTTAGCATCGATAGATCATGGATGTGGATGTCGCAAGCTCTATGCGCATTTGCAATCTCCTCATCGTAGATCTCGCTTAGCCAATAGTTAGCTGTGATCGCACCAGAGTTGGATAGAATCAAACCACCGACTGAATAAGTAACTGTGGAATTCTCCTTAACTCTCCAGTCATTCAGGTGGAGGTAGTTGTCTACAACACTCTTATAATCAAGAGTTGCAGACTTCATGTTTCTAACCTTCTCCCTGTTCTTTCTATATAGAATATATGCCTTAGCTACATCAGCATATCCTGCCTCTGACAGCACTTTCTCTACAGAATCCTGAATATCCTCAACTCCAATCTTGTCGTTCTTTACCTTGGATGCGAAGTCTGAAGTTACCTTGAGTGCAATAAAATCTATGATGTTTTCATCGTAGTTTTTTCCAATGGCATCAAATGCCTTGGATATAGCAACTGAAATTTTCTTTATATCAAAAGAAGCCTGTTCACCGTCTCTTTTTACAACAATATACATATGTGGAATCTCCTCGTGATTGCATTCAAGGTACCACACTTATTTTTTCTGTTCAAGCAAAAAATACAATATAAAGTGTCCCAATTTTGACACAACGCTAAATATAGCGTAGTTATAGATCTCGAACTTGTACGTTTTTTATATAAGTTCTTAGAGTTTTTGCATAAGTTTCCAACTCTTCAATGCTAGGAGAACTAAATCCTTTTTCAATGGTATTTGCCGACTGGATAAAGCTTTGCAAGTAGTAATTTTCGCATCCTTTGACCCAAGAGCCTATTTTTTCGAAATTTTCTTTTGAATGCAATTCTTTTACAACTGTAGTGCGAAACTCGTACTTGACACGGTTCTCAAGTAGCAGAGAGACACTTTTTTCTATGTTTTCAGGAGTAAAGAACACAAGCCCCGCTGTCTTTGGATACATATCTAAGCTGTTCTTGATATCCATTGCTACATAATCGACAGCACCACTTTCGATAGCATCATACAACACATCAGGTCGATATCCATTTGTATCTAGCTTAACTTTGTATCCAAGTTGCTTTATTTTTAATAGAAAAGGAATTATATCCTTTTGCAGTGTCGGTTCCCCTCCTGTGACAACCACTCCCTCAAGAAATCCTAGTCTTTGCTTTAAAAAATCAAAGAGTTCCGGCTCTGGAATGATTGGCTGGGAAGAAGGATTTAGCACGAGAGATGAATTATGACAGAATGGGCATCTGAAATTACAAGATCCAGTGAATACAATCGATGCAACTACAGATGGGAAATCAACAAGTGTTAGCTTTTGTAAACCATGAATAACCATAGCTTGAATGATATATCCTATTGAAAAATGAAAAAAGATATTTTCGCTGAAGAATAGATAGTACTAACATAGATTTCCATTTATGCTATTGAACTATAACACTTATTGAAGAACACAGAAGTTGGTTATGCATAAATGGGTTGATGTTACAGATTATTTTTCAGAGGAAGAACGACACTACAATGGTAAATATCTAGAGAACAGTGAAGTGCTGGATGAGAAAGTTGAAGCTAGTATCTTCTCCTCTCCTACAGAGCCTTATGAGATTTATTTCTATTTTGGTAGAATGTATGAAATTGTATACACAGACAAAAACCATGCATATGAGCTAAGAAAGCAAATGCAGAAGGATCTAGAGAAGGAATATAACAAAAACAAGGAACCTTCATCAAAGTTCGTCAACGATTTTGATGATAAATATGATGTATGTATCCCATATGATATGTTTTTCAACGAACAAGCTTTCATGGAAGGAATGCTAAAAGCATTATCCATGAATGATGATGAATTATATGATCTAATGGAAGATGAAGACTTTTAGCAGGGAGGCATCGCCTCTTTGTTACGCGATAGCAAATTAGAATATGTCTTCATCTATTTGAATATAATGCCAATTCTATCTGTATCCAGAATCCATCTAGCAGCTGTTATAATCTCTTCTGCACTAGCAGTTGAAAACATGTCAGAACAAAGAATCTTTGTGTCCTCTCCATAGCAAAGCGCTTCGACAGTTTCTTTTTGGTCGCTATCCAAAGTTGTCACGATAAGTGCAGGAAGAGCTAAGCGAGAATACATGATCATGTTCTCCACAAGACTCTCGCCTTTGGAAAAATCGATTACAATATCAGCATCCATTAGTGCTTCTAGAGAGCATGTTGAGTTTGTTATATACACATTCTGTATTGAAGAATCAATAAAAGACACGACTTCGTCTCCGAGTGATAAGAGACTATGAAAAATCTCCATACTCGTTTTGCTAAAACCAACGAGAGCAACTTTCATGTCAACATATTAGCAAAGACGAAATATCGTGCCTATATTCTATTGAGTTTCAATCATTTCTTCTTTCTATTCTTTCTCTCAGCGTCTTTCTCCATACTTTTCTTGAAGAAATCTGCCATTGTACCGCCAGAGAAATCTGAGGAAGAAGAGAAAGAGTTATTACGAGGCTGAGTAAATCGTTGATTGTTGTTGCTTCTATCCTTGTATGCTTTCTTGGACTCTCTCACAACTTCAATCTTTGTTTCATAGACAGCCTTAGGAACCTTTACTGGAGACTTCTTGCTAATTACTACCCTGATCTTTCCATCAGAAGTTGTAGTCATTGTCTTCTTTGTACCACTTTCTCCTGTTGCAATTCTGACCTTCACTTCTCTCTCTTCGTATTGGCAAGATAAGCGTTGACAGATATAGTGCACAGAACCATCAGCATCTTGGGCTTTCATCATAGGACCATTGCAATAAGGACATGTCTTACTGTCCTTGAATACAGGTGAAAAGGTTTTATCTGAAGCCTTAACCTCATCAACCAAGCTTGATGCCATCACCTTGATATCCTTAATGAACTTCTCTGGGCTTTCCTTTCCCTTTGCAATCATCTCAAGTCTTCCTTCCCACTCACCTGTAAGCTCTGGTGAGCGCAAAACTTCTGGAGCAAGACGAACAACCTCTCTTCCCTTAGCTGTAGGAACAAAGTACTTTCCATCTCTTTCGACATATCGATTCTGTACAAGCTTTTCGATCATATCAGCTCTAGTTGCTGGAGTTCCAAGTCCATTTGTCAAATTTGATTTCAAGCTATCGTCTTCCACAAAGCGTCCAGCATGTTCCATTGCAGATAGGAGTGTTGCATCTGTGTATCTCTCAGGAGGTGTTGTAGCATTCTTTCTGACTTTTACACTCTGTACTGTTACCTCATCGCCCTCTTTCATGCGCATCAAAGCGAATGAGTTATCCAAATCATCAACTACAGCGGATGCTGATTTGATCCCTGCAGATTCTGCAACAGATCTATAGCCCTTTGAAACAGGAAGAGTAAGACGAGTCTTGAAGTTCTTTCCATCGACATCGATTATTGCAGTTGTTGTCTTGTATTTGTAATCTTCTCCAATTACTTCCAAAAAGCGCATTGCAATTAGGCGCCAAAGAGCTTCTTCATTCTTGGTTAGCTTTTCGACATTGACCTTTTCTTCTGTTGGAATGATTGCATGGTGATCAGAGACTTCTTTCTCGTTTACAAATCTTGGATTGTCCTTTCGATATCCATTTAATAGGTATTCCTCAGCTTGACGAGAAAAGATAGTTCCAGAAAGAGCCCTGATTCTTTCATCTAATGTTGGAACAATATCTGGCGTGATACATCTTGAATCTGTTCTAGGATAAGTAACTATCTTATGAACCTCATATAGGCGCTGAAGAGTATCAAGAGTCTCTTTTGCAGAGAATCCTAGAACTATGTTTGCATCCCTTTGAAGCTCTGTCAGATCATATGCTTGAGGAACTAGTTCTGACTTCTCCTCGCTAATAAGAGATACAACATTTCCCTTTTTCTCTTTCCAGGATGCTAGCTCTTCTGCAAGTTTTTCGTCTTGGAATCTAATGCTGTTCTCTTCTGGATAGTAGGAAGCCGCAAAGAGACCAAAGTCTGCTCTTGCTGAGTAGTAGTACTTTCCCAAGAATGCATCAATTTCATCCTCTCTCTTGGTCATCAGAGCAAGAGTTGGAGTCTGTACTCTTCCTGAGGATAGCTTTGCATCATAGAAACAGGTTAGTGCTCTTGTGACATTCATACCGACATACCAATCGGCAGCAGCTCTACACTCAGCTGCATGATACAAGTTGTCATAATCCTCTGCTGGCTTTAGGTTGGCAAAACCTTCCTTGATCGCTTTCTCTGTCTGAGAAGAGATCCATAAGCGTTCTGCCTTGCCGTTGTAATTGTTGAGCTTTAGAATCCAGCGAGCAACAAGCTCTCCTTCACGACCAGCATCGGTTGCAATGACAACAGATGAGATATCATCACGCTTCAAAAGAGATGAAATGACATCGAATTGTTCCTTGCTTTCATCTATAACTTTTTGGTCCAATGACTCAGGAAGCATTGGAAGATCCTTTATGGACCATCTCTTATAGCGCTCTGAATAATGTTGTGGCTGAGCAAGCTCAACTAGGTGTCCAAGGGCCCATGTAACAATATAATCTGGGCCTTCCGTATATCCCTTCTCACGCTCAAAGCAGAGAAGATTCTTTGCAATCTCACGCCCTACTGAGGGCTTTTCAGCAATAACCAGTTTTTTCATACTGCTTTGAATAGTAACAGAAAAGGGCCTCAAAGAAAATTAAATCATTAGCATTCTATCGTTATCGAGCATTTTTCCAGATACAGATCTGAAGTGATCGAGTAAGTCACTGACACTCAAGTGCTTTCTCTCTTCTCCCTCGACATCATATATGATAGTGCCTTTATGCATCATGATCGTTCTGTTTCCTTCTCTAAGTGCAGATTCCATATTGTGAGTGATCATCATACATGTGATATTGTTCTCTTTGACAATATTGTTTGTAAGCTCTAGAACCTTCTCTGCTGTCTGTGGATCCAATGCAGCTGTATGCTCATCTAACAGCAATAGCTTTGGAGGATTGAATGTTGCCATCAACAAAGTCAGAGCCTGTCTTTGTCCACCAGAAAGTAGTCCTACTGGTTGCTTCATTCTATCTTCCAGCCCCATATTCAACAGCGACAGTCTCTCTCTAAACAGTTCTTTATCTGCTTTTGATACTGTGCTTAGCCAGCCACCCCTGCCTGCAGCGAGAGCAAGGTTTTCCTCGATGCTCATTCCAGGAGCAGAACCCTTCATAGGATCTTGGAACAAACGCCCTATTGCTTTGGCTCTCTTATGGTCTGGAGTTAGTGTGATATCAACACCATCAAGAATGATCCTTCCATTATCTGTCAAAAATGAACCGGAGATCGCATTGAAGAGTGTTGATTTACCAGCACCGTTTGCACCGATTATAGAAATGAAGTCACCCTTTTTTACATCTAGATTGACATTTTCAAGAGCTTTCTTCTCAAACAGTGTTCCTTGATTGAATGTCTTTGAAATATCGATAAGCTTAAGCATTCTTCACCGCCTTTCTTGCGTCTCTTATTCTCTTGTATTCAGGTATTTTCTTCTTAAAGTATGGCCCTGAGATAGCTAGAACGACGATGATTGAAGAAACAAGCTTCAACATATATGCAGGAAGATCGAATCTAAGAGCAATCGTATATACAAGACGGAATACAAATGCACCAAGAACAGCTCCTAGTGCACGCTTTAGAATTGATCCTCGACCTAAAAATGCATTTCCTATCAAAAGAGATGCAAGTGCAATTGTAACCATTCCGGAACCAATTGTGATATTCACTGATTTCTGCATCTGAGCAAGTAGGCATCCAGAGAGAGACGTGAGCGCATTAGAACACACAAGTCCTACAATGGTTGTGAATGCAGGATTGATGGATGATGTCTTTACCATGTCAGGGTTATTGCCTGTTGCTCTTATTGCTAGACCCAGCTTGGTTCTTAGAAAGAGAGTCAGCAATATAACAGCAACAGCAACGATTGTAACTATTACAACTAGCTTATAGCTCGATGCAAATGGTGTATTTAAAAGGAGTGCTCGTGCTTTGGTAAAGATTGTTTCTGTCTTATTCATATTCAACAATGACGAGCCCGACATGATAGCAATATTCACCGAGTACAGTCCTGTGTTGACTATGATTCCAGATAGAAGACTATCTACTCCCATCTTTGTTTGTAACAATGCTGTAACAAGACCAGAGAGCATTCCTGCGATCATTGCAACTGGAAGTGAAAGAAATGGGTGACCAGAGAGCGCTACTACAGCACCAACGACTGCTCCTAAAGTAAAGCAGCCGTCAGTAGAGAGGTCACATACATTTAGCATTGAATAGCTTAGGAAGAGAGCTAAGACAGTCAGTGAACTGATCAGTCCTAGCTCAAGGGCTGTTGAGCCAAGAGCTAGTATTGATGTGAGCATATAAAATCCTTATTTCAAATCCGAAAAGCTTTCTGCTGTTGTTATTTCAGCAACCTTTGTACAGTATGGAGCAAAAGCATCTTTAAGACTATCAAAATCAAGTCCAAGACCAGATGCTATCTCGGTATTGACTGTAGCAGTTCCATTGTCGAAGGTCTTAACTGCTGTATTTGCAGGCTTTGCGCCTCCTATTAGGATATCTGCAATCATATCGCCTGTGACTCTTCCAAGATTAGCATAATCAACACCATAGCCTAGGAAGGCACCATTGAGAGCAAATGAATCTGCACCTGTAAAATGAGGAATTCCAGCCTTTAAAAAGATCTCATATATAGAAAGCTCTGCTGTCATGATTGTGTTATCTGTAGGTGTGAATATTGCGTCTACTTTATCGTGAACAAGGGCATTTGCAGCAAGGATTACTTCATCAACTGTTGTTCCAGTTCTCTCCACTACCTCAACGCCCTTAGCTTTCAGATACTCTCGTGCGGCCTTTATAGGTGCAGTTGAAGAGTCCTGCCCTGCATCATACAAGAGTCCCACTTTCTTTGTGTTTGGATTTAGTGCAAATATAAGGTTCATGATAGCATTGGTATCAAGATAATCCGAAGTTCCAGTGACATTCGCACCAGGGGTGGATAGAGAATCAACAAGACCTGCTCCTACTGGATCGGAGACTGCAGCAAACACAACTGGAATATCATTATCTTCTGTTGCAGCTTGCATTGTCATAGCAACAGGAGTTGCAACTCCTACCATAAGATCAACCTTATCTGCAATGAAGTTAGCAATGATCTGACTCATTACGTTTGCATCTGCATTTGCGTTGTCATATTCAATTACTATCTTGACGCCCTTCTCTGCTTCTATCTCATTGAGCCTCTGTTCAATGTTCTCACAGATTTGATTTAGAGATGCATCATCTACGAAATTACATATACCGATTTTATATGTATTTTCTGTATCCTTAGCATTTTCCTTAGACCCTGTTGCGAAGATAGCTGCGCTAGCTAGTGTGATTATCAAAATTGATGTAAATAGTTTTTTCATTTTTCTGTCCTTATTAGAGAGTGATTTTTTTCTTTGGTTTTAAAGTACATCTATAGGCTTAACGCCAAGACCTTCTCTTTTCCATATGGCCCTCCTTGGACTGTTACTCTTGATAGTAACTTATATCTCTATTGTTACTACTAATAGAAACAATAGTCAACACCAATTTCTATTTTTCTTAAAAAAGCTTTTCCATCTTAGGAATATCCAAAGAACTCAAGAAAAAGATATTTTCTTGTATTCAGCGATGGATGTATATGTATGAAGACCCTTCAGAAAAGATGGACAGTAGCGCATGAAATTAAATCGCATTTCTGAAAGATTAAGAATACTCACCATCGACTCGCTTTTCCATACAAATAATGAATCCGGATTGATTCCAGGCATTCCCTCGATGATAGAGGCCTTTATAGTAGCAATCTCCTCGTCTGTTGCGGAATACTCGATGCGGCCACAATTGAAAGGTATTCCAGACCCGACCGAATGAAATGGTGTTCTGCATAGATAGAACGAAGAATCGAAATCCTTCTTTATGCTATCAATAATCGTGTCTGGAAAAGATGAGCAGAAATAGCTGGTCGATTTAACGTTCTCGTAGTCAAACTCATAACGCTTCTTTTTTATAATGCCATTTGATTGCGAGAGAGCAAGATACGAATAATAACCAATAGACATTGAATCCTCCTTTTAGCGGGTATGTTTATAGACGGCCTGCAAGTTGGTTGATAAATCCCGTCTGAAAGTCTTTTTTCATTGTACTCAGTCTCAAAGTTGAAAACAAGCGGAAATCTTTACTCTCTCATGCCTTGACACTTTCTTTTTCCCCACTATAATTCCAATCAAATACATTTATTAAATTCTAGGAAGGGAACAAGTAGGCTTAAAGGAAGTCCAGAGAGAGGCAGCGGTTGGTGTGAGCTGTAGATGAAGCTTAAGTTGAAATCATCCCAGAGAAGCAAACTGAAACAGTAGTAAGTGCGCCGGAGTAGAGTCACGTTATAGATGATTCGTATTGATGGATACGGTTGAGAGCTGAGAAGTGATTCTCGGAATTTAAGGTGGTAACGCGGTGAGAGTCGTCCTTAATTGGGATGACTCTCTTTTTTTGTTACAGGCTATTGGGAGGTAGTTATGAACAAACTAGGAAAGAAGAACATGGTATTGGTATCATTCATGCTCTTTTCTCTATTCTTCGGGGCAGGAAATCTGATATTTCCTCCATTTCTAGGACAGATGGCTGGTGAGAATATGCCAATTGCACTTCTTACATTCTTGGTTACAGCTGTATTGTTGCCAATCCTGGGCGTTTTGGTTGTTGCTAAGTTTGGTGGTCTTGATATTCTTGCAGGACACGTAAATAAGTATTTTGCAATTGCATTCACAGTAATTATCTACCTCGCAATCGGACCTGGACTTGGAATTCCTAGAGCAGCTAGTGTTCCATTTGAAATGGCTATCGCACCATACCTATCTGAAGGATCTCCATTAAGAGTATATATGCTTTTATATAGTGCTTGTTTCTTTGTCATCGCAGCTTGGATTTCACTTACTCCTTCAAAGCTTGTAGATAGAATTGGAAAGATACTTACACCATCGTTGTTGATTCTCTTACTAATTCTCTTTGTTTCTTTTATATTTACAGCAACCAAGGGAGTTGCTCCTGCTCAAGGTGACTATGTCGACAATGCAGCGATCAAGGGATTTCTGGAAGGCTACAATACTATGGATACCATTGCAGCATTGAACTTTGGTCTTGTTATTGCAACAACCATCCAAAGCTTGGGAGTTACAGAAAAGAAAGATGTGATGAAGAATGTTCTGAAAGCAGGATTCTTTGCAGGCATGATCCTTTCTGCTGTTTATATCATGCTTAGCGTTATGGGAGCTCAAAGCAGTGCAATCTACCCAGTACAGTCAAATGGAGCATGGACACTTAGATGTATTGTCAAGGATGTCTTTGGCGAAGCTGGTGCAATAATACTAGCTCTTACATTCACTCTTGCATGCCTAACAACTTGTATTGGTCTTATTACAAGTATCAGCCAATTCTTCTCTACTCTATTCAAGATGAACTATAAGGCATTGGTACTTGCTATCTCATTGTTCTCATTCGTTGTTTGTAACTTTGGACTTGACGCAATTCTATCTGTATCAGTACCAATTCTGAATATTGTTTATCCAGTATCAATTGTTCTTATTGCACTAGGACTTGGACACAAGAAATATGCAAACAACAAGTTAGTATATCCTTTGACAATTGGCTTTACTGCGGCTGAGAGTATCATCTATTCAGTCAACCAGCTAGTAGATCCAAGTGTTCATTGGCTCAAGGCATTGCCTCTTGAAACAACAGGACTTGGATGGGTTCCGGTGTCTCTGGTAGCATTTCTAGTAGCTCTTGTTATCGATGCATTGACAAAAAAGCAAGGCAAAATCAAAGTCAATAATAGCGTTGAAGAAAAAATAGTCTAGACTAACATGGGATTTCACATTGACCACATACTCATTTCCGTCTAAAATTTTTAAGTAATACAACATTTCTTTTTTTAAAGGAGTACTACTATGGCTTATAGAATTACTGATGCATGCATTGCTTGTGGAACATGTGCAGGCGAGTGCCCAGTTTCTGCTATCTCTGAAGGCGACATCTACGTAATCGACGCTGATTCTTGCATCTCATGCGGAACATGCGCAAGCGTTTGCCCTCAGGAAGCAATCGTAGAGGACTAATTATCCTCATAGAATAATTACCTTGGTAATTATCAACATTCAATTCTATTTTGAATTTTATGACGGATGGCATTGCCCATCCGTTTTTTATAGAAAGAACAATAGAAATCCACTGCTGCCTAATAATCAGTTTTTAGAATTCCAATGATGTGTTTCCATAACAAGTAAAGACTCTTCATCATCTGACATTGATTGTTTTTATTCATCAAATATACTGACATTATCCATTTTAGACTGACATCAAATCTTTTAAATTGCCACTTAAATTGCCACTTATACTGACATTTATACTGACATGACAGTGTTTTCAACTGCCACTCCTGCCACATAAGCGATTTAAACTGCCACACTATTATCTATAGTGGCAGTATATTTCTACTTACCATTATTTTTGTTCTCAATCTACACATAGAGTTGAAGATCAACAATCTCTATTCAGAGCCTATTTTTATTTGCCATTCTCTTTGGCTTTTTCCTATAATAACTTCATGGCATATGACGAAATCACATCTCCAATTTCTGTAACAGAGCTAAACAGTGCTCTTAATACACTTCTTTCAGAAGCGTTCTATCAGGTATCTGTTGTTGGTGAGATATCTGGATTCAAGAATACAACCACAGGGCATTGGTATTTTGATCTCAAGGATCAGAATGCATCAATTCCATGTGCTATCTGGAAAAGCTTGCAAGCTCGTATGCCAAGAATCAAGAATGGAGACTTAGTCATTGCCCATGGTCAGATCAGCCTATATGCAAAAACCGGTAAGCTCACCTTCTCTATATCAAGGCTGGAGCTAAAGGGAGATGGAGAGCTAAAAGCAATAATCGAGAAAAGAAAGCAATACTATCAAGCCATGGGATGGTTTGATCCTGCTATCAAGAAAACAATTCCAGAAGAAATCCATAAGCTTGGTGTTGTCACAAGTGCAACAGGCGCGGCTCTTCAGGATATATTGAATGTTACAAAGCGTCGTGCTCCTGGTTTGGATATCATTGTGTTTCCAGCTGTAGTACAAGGAGATGGGGCTGCTATAACAATCGCATCTCGTATTCGACAAGCCAATAACTTTGATGCTTGCGATGTTCTTATCGTAGGACGAGGTGGAGGATCAGAAGAAGACCTATCTTGTTTTTCTGAAGATGAAGTAATCATTGCAATACATGAGTCCAACATCCCTGTAATATCAGCAGTAGGTCACGAGATAGACTTTCCTCTGTCTGACTATGTTGCAGATTTGAGGGCTCCTACCCCATCTGCTGCCGCAGAGATTGTCACAGAGACAATCTTCAAACGACGCACTCGTCTTGATTCCGCAATATCACTTATTGCCTCAATGATGATGAGTCGAGTGATCAAGGCTAAATCCATGATCGTACCAGCAGAGCTTTTGTCTTCAGCTTTAAAGAACAAACTACTTAAGGCCAAAGCTCAAATAAAGGGTACATCAGAACTAACTGCAGTACTAAATGGAAAGATTCAGAAAGCAGAGATAGCAATAATCAACTCACAACAAATTGTTGAAAGTGAGTTCTTCTCTCGCTTGGATAAAGCAAAAGCAACGCTTAGCGATTCTCTCAGAAACAACGAGATCGCTATCGACAGAAAGAAACAACACTCATCAGCGCGCCTGAATGAGTTGAAGCTAGAGCTAAGACACCTATCTCGGGAGAAAGTCAATGTTGCCAAATCTGAACTTGTGAGTGTAAAGCGAGAAGTCGATGCTCTCTCGCCTCTTGCAATTCTTTCTCGTGGATATGCAATCGTTACAGACCAAAGTGGCAAAACAGTCAAAAGCAAAAAGAAAATCAATACAGACGAAAAGCTTAATGTCAGAGTTTATGATGGAAGCTTTACAGTTAAAGTGGAGGATAATATATGAGTTTTGAAAGCGATTTGAAGAGAATGGAAGAAATTACAGAACTGCTAAAGAATGACGAGACAGGTCTTGAGGAATCTATCAAGCTATACGAAGAAGCTTCAGCTCTTGGCAAAAAGCTCTCAAAGACACTTAGTGAGATAGAGAGAAAAGTTGAACGTGTTACATCTACAGATGAAGACATTCTTGAAACAGAGGATATGTAGCATATGGCAAAGATAATCGTTCTTTTGAAAAGTGAAGATAGAAAAGGCCTGTTGGCAACTGTTGTAAACTATTTCTATGAAGAAGGCTTCAACATTCTTCATTGTCAGCAACATACAGATAGCTACGAGAACATGTATTACATGCGCATAGAGCTAGATGGAAATGACTTAAAAACCTCTAGACGTGACTTTGAAAAGAGATTCAAGGAATTTGCATCCCCTCTAGGTTTTGAATACTCTTGTCACTTTTCAGATGATAAAGCCAGGATGGCAATTCTTGTATCAAAGACAAGCCATTGCTTATATGATCTTATCTCACGATATCTTGAGGGCGAGCTTAATTGCGAGATTCCAGTTATTATCTCAAATCATCCAGAGCTTGAGAAAGTTGCAAGACAATTCAAGATTCCTTACTACTATTTCCCTGTAGATGGGGACAAGGAAAAACAAGAGAAAGAAGTTCTGGATGTGCTAGAGCGTTTCGATATAGATCTAGTTGTTCTTGCGCGTTATATGCAGATTCTATCTCCAGAATTCACAAGAAAATGGGAAGGCAAGATCATCAATATTCACCATGCATTCCTGCCTGCATTCCAAGGTGCCAATCCATACTTACGTGCATATCAAAGAGGCGTAAAGATGATCGGAGCAACAGCGCACTATGCAACAGAAGATCTCGATAAAGGACCAATAATCGAGCAGGATGTTGTAAGAGTGAACCACGAGCTATCTCCAACAGGACTAAAGGAAGTTGGAAAGGATGTTGAGAAAAGAGTTCTTGCAAAAGCTGTACAGGCTCACCTAGAGCACAGGATCATCATTCATAAAAACAGAACAATTGTCTTTACAGTTGAGCGCTAGATATCTCTACCACCTCACCCGATGGGGTGGTAAATTTTATTCCAATAGCCTCAAGACCAAACTGTTCAGACTCTCCTGATCCATATAAAACATCACCAAGCAAAGGATGCCCAGACCAAGCCATATGAGCTCTAACCTGGTGTCTAAAGCCCCGCGTTAGAGTGCATAAACATCTATTGCTGTCCAATGGTTCTATGACAGTTGTATATAGTCTACCTTGCATATTTCTCTTGTTTTTATATACAGGACGAACAGCTTTCGCTCCCGGTCCGAATGCTCTGAAATAAGAAGAAACAGTGACTTTGTTTTTGGTCACATCACCAAAAGGAAACTCTTCAAAGCCATCCTCTATATTTCTTCTAGACGTGTATGTTGCTATATACCTTTTGATAACCCTATCTTTGTTCTGCTCTGAAATAATCCAATCATATGCATCTTGATTGAGTGCAAATAGAACAAGTCCCGATGTAGGAGTATCCAAACGATGAATACATCCTCCTTCCCAAGGATTCTTTCCCGACGCGTTCATAACACTAGGATAACGAGATGCCACTTCATCAAGAAAAGTGCCCCCAGCTTTCGCTTTGAGAGGCACTGTTGCAAGCCCTGAAGGCTTATATAATACCAAGTAATCTGAACTAGAATACAATGGCTTATCTATCATTTGAACGGCCAAATAATCTTACAAAATACAAGAAGATATTGATGAAATCCAAGTACAAATCCAAGGCACCCATGATAGAAATCTTCTGCAAATCCTCGCTAGACATTGAAGAGCCATAGCTTCTGTTAAGAGAAGTAAGCTTCTGGCTATCCCAAGCTGTAAGAAGTGTAAATAGCACAACTCCTAGTCCAGATACCAAGATATCGACCATTGGGGAAAGCAAGAAGATATTAACAATAGTTGTGATCAAGAGACCAACCAAAGCCATCATAAGCCAATTGATCCATCCCTTGAGGCTCTTCTTTGTAATAGCTCCATATCCAGCTGCTAACCCAAATACAACGCCGGATGCGATAAATGCTTTAGCAATAACGAATGTTCTAGCATATGCTGTGACAATTACAGAGAATGTAAATCCAGTTAGAATTGCATATAGATAGAAACAAATGTATGCAGATCCAACACTCATTCTCTCAACTCTGCCAGAAAGATACATCACAAGCCCCATCTCAACAATTGCAATAACAACCATTGCAACAGGATTCATTACAAATACCTTCATGATCGCAGTTGATTGAGCAGTTAAAAATGCAACAACACCTGTTACTAGCAATGCCAGCATCATGTTCAAGTAAACTCTTGAAAGAAAGACATTTTCCCTTCTTTCAACATTGGTAAGTATCATATCATTATCTTTCATATACTTTTTCTGTCCTTTTTTCTTGTAATATACCACAGATTGCCATTATTTTGTATGTTAAGGATTAATGTTAACCAAAAATACACATAGGAGATTCTATATGCTTAAAATTGACACAATAGCTCCTGATTTTCTACTTCTTGACCAAGATGGAAATGAAAGAAAACTCTCAGATTGGAGAGGAAAGAAAGTGATTCTGTACTTTTATCCTAAGGACAACACTCCTGGATGCACTAAGGAAGCATGTTCATTAAGAGACTACAAGGATGAGCTAGAGAAGAAAAATGCAGTCATAGTCGGAGTATCGAAAGACTCTCCTTCTTCTCACCAAAAGTTCATCGCAAAGCAAAATCTAAATTTCATTCTCCTTTCAGATCCTGAACATGAGGTTCTTGAAATGTATGAAGCATGGGGAGAGAAGATTAACTATGGAAAAAAGACATTCGGAACAATAAGATGCACATACATCATCGATGAAGAAGGAATAATAAAGAAAATCTTCCCCAAGGTCAGTGTTTCGACTCATGGAGAAGATATATTGCAAGCACTTGATTAGTTCTTGAAACTATGAACTGGAGCTGGAATTCTTCCACCTCTTGATATAAAGTCCTCACATGAGAACTTGGAGACAGGCATGATAGGAGCAAAGCCCAATAGGCCTCCGAACTCAACACTGTCTCCTACTTTCTTGCCAATAGCAGGAATGATTCTAACAGCTGTAGTCTTTTGGTTGATCATACCAATTGCCATCTCATCTGCAATTATTCCAGAGATCGTAGACTCAGAAGTATCTCCAGGAATAGCAATCATATCCAAACCGACAGAGCAAACACATGTCATAGCTTCCAGCTTTTCAATAGACAGGGCGCCTGCATTCACTGCATTGATCATACCTTGGTCTTCAGAGACTGGAATGAATGCTCCAGATAGGCCTCCAACATAGCTAGATGCCATGATGCCCCCTTTCTTTACTTGGTCATTGAGAAGAGCAAGAGCTGCAGTTGTTCCTGGCGCACCTACTCTTTCAAGTCCCATACACTCTAGAATGTCTGCAATAGAATCCCCAATTGCAGGAGTTGGTGCAAGAGATAGATCCACGATTCCATATGGAATGTTCAAGCGTCTTGAAGCTTCCATAGCAACAAGCTGACCTAAGCGAGTGACCTTGAATGCTGTTTTCTTGATTGTATCTGACAAAACCGTAAAGCTCTTACCCTTCACACTCTGTAAAGCATGGTTGATTACTCCAGGACCAGAGACTCCTACGTTTATAACAGCATCTGACTCTGTAACACCATGGAATGCACCTGCCATAAATGGATTGTCATCAGGAGCATTACAAAATACCACAAGCTTTGCGCATCCGATGCTCTCTCTATCTTTTGTCATCTCTGCAGTTTGCTTTATAACCTTTCCCATAAGAGCAACAACATCCATGTTGATACCAGTTTTGGTAGAAGCGAGATTGACAGAAGAGCAAACGCGCTCTGTGACAGCAAGAGCTTCTGGAATACTGTTTATCAGCATCAATTCAGCTTCTGTTGCACCCTTAGCAGGGAGTGCTGAATAACCTCCAAGAAAGTTAACACCCACAGCAAAAGCTGCTCTATCGAGAGTCTTTGCAATCTGAACAAATTCTTCAGGTGTTTTACAACTAGATGCACCAATTAATGCAATTGGAGTTACGCTGATTCTCTTATTTACAATTGGAATGGCATATTCGCGTTCAATATCTGATGCAACTTTCAACAAATCCTTTGCCTTTGCTACAATCTTTCTATAGATATTGTCACAAAGAGTATCGAGATTATCTGAAATACAATCGAATAAGGATATTCCTAGTGTAATTGTTCTTACATCAAGGTTTTCCTTTTCGATCATCTTGTTTGTTTCTATTACTTCATTGATATTGATCATCTTATATCCTCTGCATTGAATTGAAGATATCTTCTCTTTGAAGCTTGATGATTACACTAATTTCAGAGCCAAGTGCCTCTAGCGCTTCCGAAAGAGCCTTGAATTCGACTTTCATGTTCTCTGTGTCTGCAATCATCATCATATTGAAGTATCCATCAACAATTGTTTGTGAGATATCCAGGATGTTCACATTATTGTCTGCAAGAAGAACACATACACGTGCAATGATTCCAACCTGGTCTTTTCCAACAACTGTTATTATCGATCTTGATTTATTACCCATCTTCATTATCCTTTGATGGAAAACCTTCCATCTAGCTTATCGTATAGGAATTTCCACATCTCATCGTATGATCCATGAGGAAATTCGTTTATATCTACATTCTTTCTATTGATCAAGCAATCTGTTAGCAAAAAGACAGATAGTCCCACGTCTCTTGCAACCATATCTTCCTCTGCATCATTTCCAATCATTATGCACTCTTCGGGACGAAGATTGCACTTGGAAAGTATCTCTTCATAGTACTTAACATTTGGCTTACAAAAGTGTGACTCTTCATATGTCGTAATCAGAAGAAAATCTTCTTTATCCAAGCCTGCCCATCTAGCTCTATTTAGAGTCGCTGCTCGAGGGAACACTGGATTTGTGGCAAGAATCACATCCAGCCCCGCTCTCTTTAAGTCCTTTATCGTCTTGTTTGCACGAGGATCAAAACCACAGCTAGGCTGAGCCTTGTTGAATTCACCTGTATAGAAAACATCGAATGCATCTCTATCATCTAGGACTCTAGATCCAAGAATCGATGCGAAGCTTTCCCAAAAGACATCTTCATTGCTTTTCTTACCATCATTGTGGACAGCTTTGTCAAAGCTTTGCCAAATTGCGCCAATTAGCTTATTGCTATCATATCCCTTGGCTTCCACATGTTTCGATAGCAATGATAAATAAGATTTAAGGAACTTCTCTTCCTCCATTGGAAGTAGTGTTCCATCCAAATCAAAAAGAACTGCTTTAATCATACCAAAAGAATAACGTATTTGATTGCTTCTAGAAAAGAAGTGACGTAGCAAGCTATCTTTGGAATTTAAACTTCTGGCAAATCGTCTACTCTCACTTTATAGATAAGGTCTTTTACCTCTTCCTTGCGCAAAAACATAATCAGGTATACAGGATAATATGTGATAGATTCCTCTACGATAGTATTGCCTTCATGGAAAACAATACCGCTACCGCCATATCGATTCAGCATATTATCCAATGCAACATGATGCTTGGAGTTTTTGCCTGACTTTATCTCAAGAGGCATCACTTTTCCATTGCTCTCAACCAAAAAGTCTATCTCACCAATCTTCTTATTATTTAGATAATAAGGAGTAAATCCATGTTTATTCAGTTCTGTTGCAATGAAGTTTTCATAGATAGCACCATTGTTAATCTGTATATCACCTTGAAGAATCTTTATCTGTGTTCCCTCCAAGTACATTGATGACAACAGTCCACTGTCACACAAAAAGAGCTTGAATAGATTAGAGTTCTTTGAAAGCATCAATGGATATACTGGTTCATCTACAACATAGATAGGAAGTGCAACTCCAGCATCTTTAAGCCAAAGAAAACTGTTTTCATAACGACTAAAACGCGCTTTCTCATTTAAACTCTTTAAGATAAATCGCTTGTTTTGGCTATTTAGCTCAGAGGGAATCAAATCAAAAACGTTCTTTATCTGAAGCTTGTGCTCTGCATCGTACTTTGAAATATCCTGTCTGTATAAGTTAATGATACTGCTCTGTACCTCAATGACATTTCTGATGTTGTTTGTTTTCAAATATGCATTGACTGCATCAGGCATGCCGCCAACTATTAGATATAGATGAAACAATGATAGAAGTCTGGAATGTATGACGCTATCGATCTGGGTTTTCTCTTCATAACATTTCTTTAGGTATACGATGATGTTTTCCTTGATTCCACAAGCATAAAAGAATTCTTCTAGATCTAGTGGATACATATCGAATATATCCATATAGCCTACAGGCATAGACCTTATATCTTTCAATTCAAGGCCAAGAAGACTACCACTTAGTATATAGCGGTAGCTTCCCTCATCTACAAGAAATTTGATTGCAGTTATAAGGCTAGGTATTTCCTGTACTTCATCAAAGAAAATCAGAGTATCCCCTTTGATCAATGTTTTTTCTGCAAATGCCGATAATCTTAATAATATATCATCGGCACTTGTGACATTCTCAAATAGCTTTAATGCTTCTTTGTTTTCATAGAAGTTAATCTCAACGAAAGAAGAGTATTTCTTGCCAACTTCACGAATTATAAAAGTTTTACCACTTTGACGAGCACCTGTGATAAGTAACGCCCTATTTTCTTGTGTTGCAAGGAACTGTTCAATTCGATTTTGTATTTTTCTATATAACATAATAAAAGAATGATACAGAAATTACACTTTTTCAAGATTAAAACACTCAAAAAATTACACTTTTTCAGAGTATTCGCATGAATAAAATGACACTTTTTCAAGCATTCATTCTATCATTACCGAAAGAATGGTCTTATCTGTCTCTTCCATACCCTTTCTTGCAATCTCACCAACGGAAGCTATCGTCTTTTCAATATCATCCTTGACAATGCCTTCTCCTGCTGCGAAAGTCTCATGTTCGCTAGTAAGCATATCAGCCATAAGAGCCGCATCCAAAGCACTTGCAATCTTTGCAGCACAGCTTTGCTTTGCGCCATCGCAAAGTATTCCAGATACATTTGCAAGTGTATTTACGATAGTTGATTTGATCATATCTACACTTCCACCCTTGAGCCATGTAATTGCAGCGCCAGCTCCGCAAGATGCACTAACAGCTCCGCAATACGCGCTTAGGCGTCCTATCTTGGATTTTTGATGTATGGAGATCAAGTTCGAGATAATCAATGCACGTAATAGCTTCTCATGTGAAACGCCCAAGTACTCTGCATAGACAACAACTGGCATTGTTACAGTAATTCCTTGATTTCCAGATCCGGAGTTGATTACAACAGGATTTAAGCATCCACTCATACGAGCATCGCTACCTGCTGCTGCATATGCACGAGCTTTGCTGTTTACGCCTTCTCCATAGTACTTCAGGATATTCTTTCCTACCCCTACTCCCCAATTGCCATCAATGCCTTCTTTTGCAATAGCGCTATTGTACTCAATTGCACGTTCAAGAATAGCAGTAAGAGCATCCAGATCTGTTGTCTCTGCAAATTCAACGATATTCTTGACGCTCATGCCTTCATATATGCACTCTTTTCCATTCTCTTCATGGTAGATCTTTGAAAACAGGATTTCCCCATCAAGAACTTTCTGAACAATATTAGTATGGCTTCCAGCTATCTCAACGGTTGCAGTGTGATCTTTCCCTTGAAGAGTTACTCTAATGTGTAGCTTACAGTCTGATGAGAGAAGCTTTACTTTGATGTTCTTCATCAAGGTCTTTGCTTTAAGTCTATCTTCCTCATCAACTGTACTCAAAACCTCCAGCTCCAATTCTGGATTTCCACCGAGAGCTCCAAGTGCAGTTGCAGCTTCGATGCCTTTCATTCCTTCTGAAGATGGAACCACAACACCTTTTACGTTCTTGATGATGTTTCCTGATGCTTCTACTACTCCAGACACTATCTCATCATTCAATAGAGACGAACAAACAGCAGAGGCATATGCAATTGCTATCGGCTCAGTACATCCAAGAGCAGGAACCATCTCATCCTTGAGAATTTGAGTAAATCTATCATATAGGCTTCTATCCATCAAAACACACCCTTTGTCCAATATAGTCGTTCATATCCATCTTACACCAAATGGACACATTAACAAAATTCTATTTTTGATATTGTTTTTACTGATTTTTGTGTAAAATCGTTACTATGAAGAAAGCAATCAAGACCACTTTAATCGTTGTACTATCGATTATCGGAGCCATGCTAATAATGGCTCTAGGATATGTATTACATGTCGTAATCCAATACTCAAGAATTGAAGACAATCTAGCTATAGAAACAGAGAATGTACGCACATCGATTCTGGAAGAAGGTGTAGAGTATTCAATAGTTACCTACAACATTGGTTTTGGTGCATATGGCCCTGATTATTCATTCTTTATGGATAAAGGCACTCTTAAAGACGGTACCAAGCTTGTTGGTAAATATGGAAAATCAATATCAACAGACCACACCCTCAAAAACACAACTGGAGCTTTGGATACTCTAGAGAGTCTTGAGGCCGACATAATGCTATTGCAGGAAGTTGATCTCAAGTCAGATAGAACAAAGGGTGTAAACCAAGTTGATATGGTTACAGATTCCTTCAAGAGTGATTATAGCTATAGCTACATATCAGACTTCCACTCTGCATACCTCTTCTATCCATTTACAGATCCACATGGAAAGACAGAAGCAGGCCTTATGACTCTATCGAAATACTTAGTAACATCAACAATAAGGCATAGCTATCCAGTGCCTTCTGGACTAGGAAAACTATTTGATCTAGATAGATGTTTCTCCCTTCATAGGATTCCTGTAGACAATGGGAAGGAACTTGTTGTTATAAATAGCCACATGTCTGCATACGATGAGGGAGGAAAAACAAGACAGCTTCAGCTTGAAAAGCTTACTGGAATAATGAGTGAGGAATACAATAAAGGTAACTACGTAATTGTAGGAGGAGACTTCAACCATATCCTAGGAGAAGACATCGTTGACATATATCCTACTTGGGAAGCAACTCCAGATTGGATAGCAGTTCTATCCTCAGAAGACCTACCAGAGCACTTTGAGCTTGCTAGAGCTAAAAACTACAAGGATGTCCCAACATGTAGAAGTGCCGATATCCCTTGGGAAAAGGGATATACATATACAGCGATTGTTGATGGATTCATCGTCTCAGACAATATCAAATATGAGACTGAAAACATTGAGACAGACTTCAGATACTCAGATCATCAGCCTGTCTTGATGAAATTCAAATTGAAATAGAATGAACCTCCTCGACCCAAGGGTCGAGGTATCGGAAGCCTAGCGGCTTCACCATCTTGTATAGATTTTGGCCTACATGCCAAAATCTAGCTCAGGTTGCGATTCATATAGTTTCTTGTAAGAATCC
>CAKQTE010000063.1 GCA_934276485.1 uncultured Spirochaetales bacterium
ATAGTAGCTATCTCCAATCCTCTTAACAGACGTTGATTTTTCCTTATGCTTCTCAACCCAATCAGGATAATTCATTCCAGACCTCAGTAGTTATAATTATACACTACATCCAATCAAAAGAAAAGAGAAACTTCAGCTTAAAACCGAAATTCCTCATTTAAATGGCTAAAACTATCGAGCTTAATTATTTCATGCGTTTATCCTGCCTAAAATGCAGAAAGAAACCATGGGATACGCTCTAACTATTTTGTAAATGTCGCATTTGCAATATAATCCGGCCATGACAGAAATCAAAAATAAAAGAGTATTTGGGAAAATAGAAGTACCAGCATCAAAAAGCCAAACCATCAGGGCTTTCTTGATCGCAACATTCGCAAGAGACAAATCTACAATTAGGCATCCTTTGATTTCTGAAGATACGAAAGCTTGCATAAATGCATGTAAATCTCTTGGAGCTAAAATCGAATTCAATCCAGATGATTCTATTGCTTTAGTTGATTCAACAAATCTAAAAATAGAAGATCATATAGATATCGACGCTGCTAATAGCGGAACAACACTATACTTATTATTAGGTTTAGCAGCATCCCTATCATCAGAAGTAACACTATTTGGCGACAAGCAGCTTAATGCGCGCCCTGTTGCACCACTAGTGAATGCACTAAAAGATTTAGGGGCTGAGATCCAATCAAATAAAGGATATCCACCAATTACAATCAAGGGACCTCTTAAAGGTGGAAAGACAACAATAGAGTGCAAAACAAGCCAATATCTATCGAGCTTGTTACTTGCCTGTCCTCTTGCAGAAGGAGATTGCGAAATCAATTGTTCGCTTCTTTATGAAAAGCCATATGTTGATCTGACATTAGGGTGGCTGGCTGAGCAAGCAATAAAGCTTGAAATAACAGATGACAAGATGCACTCTCACATATCAGCACACCAAAGCTATAAAGGTTTCGATAGTTATATAGCTGGCGACTACTCTTCAGCATCTTTCTTCTTTTGCATGGCTGCAATATCACAAAGTTCAGTTACTGTCAAAGGACTCGATAGAAATGACCCTCAAGGCGATAAGGCTATTCTCGACATCCTTAAACAAATGGGTTGTGATATCACATGGAATGGAAATGAAGTAACAGTAATGGCCACAAAGCCTTTGAAAGGTGGAGAATTTGATCTCAATGCAATTCCTGATACTCTTCCAATCCTCGCAATCACTGCAGCATTTGCTACAGAAGATGTACACTTATCAAATGTTCCTCAAGCAAGAATCAAGGAAACAGACAGAATAGCAGCAATGTGTTCTAACTTGAAAAAACTTGGAGTAGATGTCGAAGAGGAAAAAGATGGTATACTGATTCATGCGCAAGGTCACGTAAAAGGCGGCTACACAAATGGCTATGGAGACCACAGAATCATCATGGCACTAGCATCAGCTGCAGCAGGAAGTGAGGATAGCATCTTCATTGATGATATTTCAGAAGTAAATGTAACCTTCCCTTCCTTCTTTGACCTTTATAATTCAATAAGGAGTAACTAAGATGTTTGACTTAAGATCCGACACATTCACACTTCCTTCAGAAGAAATGCGAAAAGCAATGTATAACGCCGAAGTTGGCGATGATGTATATGGAGAAGATCCAACTGTAAACAAACTACAGGATATGGCTTCAGAGATTACAGGAAAGGAGAAAGCTTTGCTTATCTCCTCCGGGTGCATGGGAAACCTTATTCCTCTGATGCTACGCGGAGGCAGAGGCAAAGAGGTCATATGTGCAGAAGAAGCACATATTGCACAACATGAAATCGGTGCTGTTTGCTCTCTATCAGGAACTCTTCCTGTATATGCAAAATCGAATCATGGAATTCTTTCATACGATAGTGTCAAAAAGAGAATACATTCATATGCATACGATATGTCCCAAACTTCAATGATTGAAGTTGAAAACACCACTTCCGGTTTAATCTATCCATTAGAGACAATGAAAGAGATTAAAAAGCTAGCAGAAGACAATAAGCTTTGGGTTCATTTGGATGGAGCTAGAATCTTCAATGCTACAGTTGAAAGCAAAGTCCCAGTCTCAGAATATGCATCCTGCGCTGACGATATTACATTCTGCTTATCTAAGGGTTTGGGTGCCCCTGCATTCTCTGTTCTATGTGGAGACAAAGCATTCATTGAAGAAGCAAAGAGATGCAAGAAGATTCTAGGCGGCGGCATGCGCCAAGTTGGCATTCTTGCAGCTGCTGGCATATATGCTTTGGAGCACAATGTCGAACGACTAAAGGAAGACCACGAAAACAGAGAGCTCATTTCAAAAGCTCTTGAAGAAACAGGATGGGCAAAGCCTGTGATCTCAAGCACTAACATGCTTTTCTTCTCATCAAGATACCCTATGTCAAACATTGTCAACGTTTTCAAGAAAAGAGGCATACTTTTCTTGGAAGAAAATGGAATGGGACGCATTGTAACAAGTCTCAATGTATCTAGGGAAGATACTCTTGAAATCGTTACGACGATTGCGTCTATCGACGAAAAGGATTTCATTTAATGGGTAAATTCATAATTGCACTATATACTGGAACAGGAAACACACTATATGTTGCAAAACAGTTTCCTGGCGCTGAAATACACTTTATGGACGAATTCCTAACAGGCAAATACATTCTTCCAGAAGATACTGAAAAACTAGGAATATTCTTTCCTGTTTACTATGGAAGCTACCCATATCCAGTACAGGAATTTGTAACTAAGATTCTAAAAGGACGAGACAATACTAAACTTGAGTATCTGTTTCTAATAAACACAGCTGGCCGCAAAAGCAATATTACAAACTACAACCTAGAGCGTCTTTTATTTGATGCAGGTCTAGGGGTTTCGTATGCTGCATCTATAAGTTTCCCCAGTGGATACCTAGGACGCCATCAAAAGACTCTTTCTGAGATGAAGATTCTTGCAGCTGCCAATAAACGTACAACCCAGATTGCTCGTATCATTCAAGAAACAAGCAACAACGAGTTAAGAATTCCTAAATATGTACCAGGTGCATTTCTCGTTCATCTTATTTCAAAGCATTACAATAAACCAACGGCAAACAGTGGACTAGTTGTTACAGATAAGTGCACTGGCTGTCAAACATGTTTGAAAATCTGTCCTATGGACAACATTGAGATTGTGAACAATATCGCCTCTTTCAAGGATCATTGTATTCATTGCTATGCGTGCTACCACAGATGCCCAGCAAAGGCCATAAGCTATAAAAACAAAACAGCAGGTCAATACCTAGGGCTTGTGGAGACAAAGGAGCTCTTCAGACGATGATCTTTGATTTTCCAGTAGATAGAACGAATACAGATAGCGTTAAATGGAACAAACGCGAAAGAGCATATATCTCCTCGAATCCAGAAGCCGAACCATTCTGGGTTGCAGATATGGATTTTCCTCTTGAAGAGCATATAAAAGCAAAGGGCTTGGAACTCGCAAACCTCGGTATTTATGGATATCCAGAACATCACGATATCACAGGCTCTGTTGCTTCCTGGCTTGAAAGAAAGCATTCTTGGCACGTTGAAAGCAATAATATTCTATATACAATGGGCTTATTGCATGGTATTGCTCTTGCAATAAATCTTTTTACAAATGAAGGAGACACTATCCTTGTACCATCTCCTACATATAGACCATTTAGAACTCTATGTGAGAACAACAACAGGATAATGCTCGACCATGAACTTGGCTATGACGATGGAAGATTCTATCTAGATAGAGATAGATTTCAAGATGATGCAAAAAGATCCAAGATGATCCTCTTCTGCTCTCCTCATAACCCATCTGGTCTTGTATTTACAGAGAGCGACTTAAAATTTGTTCTAAAGTGTGCAAAAGACAATAATATTCCTGTGCTATCTGATGAGATCCATGCAGATTTAGTGCATACAAATGCTATCCACATTCCAATGGGCAGGACAAATGAGAATATTGGTGCAAAATGCATCACATACATGGCTCCATCAAAGACATTCAATGTTGCAGGAGAACATGCAGGTTTTGCTATCTTCTCAGATGATTCAATGAAAGAAGCATTTGCAAACAAGCAAAAAGGACTTTGGCTAACATCTCCAGGAATTCTTATCGGGGAACTAACTGAAGAAGCATATAACAAAGGACTGGAATATAATCTAGAGCTTTGCCAATACCTTACTGACAATGCACGCATCATCAAGGAATTTTTAAAGAAGAACTGTTCTGAGATAAAGTTCGTAAATGGAGAGGCATCGTTCGTAACTTTCCTTGATTGCTCAGCAATCTACGACAAAGCGAAAGCGAAAGTCGAAGCAAATCCAGAGCAATATCCAGGAGGAATGGGTGGTGGTATACTCTCAAGATTCTTTGGAGTGAACGCTTATGTTGCAATGAACGATGGAACTTGGTTCGGTTCTCAATACTACAACTTTGTTCGATTCAACTATGGAACAAGCAGGGAAAGAGTAATAAACGCACTCGAAAGAATGGCAAAAGCCATACACGAGCTTTAAAGACAAGGCAGGTTAATCCTGCCTCATTTTATTTCTATCTCTTCTCCATTTTCATCCCATATTGGACCAGCAGAATAGTCTCTAACGTAACAGAGCACTCCATAACATGGAATCTTATATAGCTCGGAAAGAGCCTTAACATAGCTTGTGATCTGTCCCTTATGAACATCTGGAGACCTACGTCTATCTGTCTTGTAATCAATTATGAATGCATGATCATCAAAGCGTACAAACAAGTCTGCAGAACCTTCTAGGACCATATCTCCCTCAGGGTAGAAGAAACCAACTTCTGGAATAAGCTCTTTTGCACCTTCTATATATGTCTTCCAAAAATCCGATGTCTTGAACCCTCTTGTTAAAGCAAGTGCTGATTTATATAGATCCTCTTCCTCTGTTTCCGTAAGGTATGACCTGTGCATAACAGAAAGAGGCTCGCCTTTAATAAGAAATTCGAATGCAGAGTGCACAAGTGTTCCATAATCAGCTCGAAGCTCCGAGTGCTGCATCAAGATGCTCTCTACATCAAATAGAGGCAATTCAGGCCCATGGCTTAATGAGCTGAATTCAATCTCTGCATGTCTCTTTTCCTTTACTCCCAACTTTACATCATGCCAAACAGGAGCCTTTGCTGTAGTCGCACTTTCATAGAAATCATTATTTCTACTCTTATATTGTGCTGTACTACTCTTTATATCTTCATCTTCGTATTGCCCAATATGCCTGATATCAACATTTGTGATCTTTGCTCTTTCCAGTGCTTGATAATAGAGCATATATAGAGATGGATGCGCTATCGCATCTCCTTCTTTCTTCTGGAACTTATGATTGATAGCAGTCAGAACCAAATGGTTTACAGCTCGTGTCAAAGCAACATACAAAACTCTCTTTTGCTCTTCGTCAACTCTCTTTTGATTGTAGGCATTAAAATATGTTGCCATCTCCTTGAAATACATCAAGAAAGGCTTATCCTCATGCTTTGTATCCACAATGCAATTGCTGGCTTCTGTTCCTCCCATAGATCCCATACCAGCTACAAAAACAATAGGAAATTCCAATCCTTTTGACTTATGGATTGTCATAAGCTTAACGCCTTCGTTCCCAAGTCTTTGAATAGTTAGGTTCTGTAATTTTTCAGCACTTCCTATCATAGGACGAATGTAATCCAGGAATGAGACAATATTGCCACCATCTGAGTCTATGCTATCTGCAATGGCCCAAAGGTAATCAAAATGCTCATCATATACAGCCAAGGATTCTCTACTAAGTAGATATGTCCTATATCCAGATTTGTAGTACATTCTCTCAAGCGTTGCAGTAACTCTTTCCCGTCCTGCATTTTCCAGACACTCTTTATATAGCTCAGATAGATTATCATAAGCAATTTGATCTTGAGAGGAAGAGAAAACCACATCGGATGAAAATGCATCCGGAAACTCATCGTTTTGCAAGAAAGATAGTCCCTCGTTGGATATTCGTGCAAATGGAGACACTAATACTTCTATGTAGGACTTCTTGTCCTTTGGATAGACTAGTAGTTGCAAGAATGCATAAAAGTCATAAGCAAGACCTTCAAGTGTTACAGATGTTGAATCTACGACAGTGTATGGAATTCCATGGCGCCTCAAAGCTTTCTCGATTGGCATCTGTGTCTTTGTCTTTCCAAACAATACTCCAATGTCATCATATACAGGCTTTCTTTCTCCTGTTTTGGTTGGAATCATATAGCCACGCCCAGATACCATCTCCTTGATCTTAGAGGCAATGAATTCAGCTTCTGAATCTTCCATTGACATGTAAGTTGTGTCCTCTATCTCTATATCTTCTTCGCTCTCGCCTGCCTCTTCAAATATATTAAGTTCGATTTTAGGCTCAACAGTTACTTTATCGCGCCCCGCCTTGATATCGGATGCAGATGCAAAATAGTTGCTTGCAGGAGATGATGTAAAACGATCGATTGCTCTGTCGTAGCATGAATCATCATCTTCATTTACTTTTTCAAATACAGATGAGAAGACTTTATTGAAGTGCTCTACAAGCTTAGGCTCAGACCTGTAATTGGCTCCTAAAGACAAAGCCTGACCACCCATTTGGGATACAACTTCGTTCTTGAGGTTGTTAAATACAGATACATCTGCACCTCTGAACTTATAAATGGATTGCTTATCATCTCCTACAAAGAATAATTTCTTTTTATCGAGATTCTCAGCCGCGGGAATTCCATCGCAAGATTGATCATTTCTCTCTGAAAGTAAGAACAATATCTCCTTTTGCTCGTTGTTATTGTCCTGGAACTCATCAACCATGATGAAATCAAACTTGTTCTTATAGAAGGAACGCACACTTTTGTTTTCAATAAGGATACGCTTAGCAAGAGCCTCTACATCCAAGAATGTCAAACTGGCTTTTCTCCTTTTTTCAATATTCAAGCGTTTGATGAACTCTTCGAAGATTCTTGAAATCGGAACTTGATTTTCAACCAACATCTCAAGCGAAAGCTCTTTAACAACTTCATTTTTCAGTGGTCGATAAACTTCCTTTATGAATGTTTTCAGCTCAGTCCAACCTATATTTACACTCTTCTTTTTGATATTGAGGTCTTTTAATCCACTAGCGTTTTTATCTTTTAAAGCATTGACCGTTATATCAAAATCCCCACCTGGTTGGAAAAATCCATCAGCAGTTGCATATTCCCTGTATGATTCAATCTGCTTTAACATATCCATTAGTTGCTCTTGTTTCTTGCTTTCAAGGCTGATGCAATCAACAAAATCCTTAACGCTTCCTATTGCATCTTCTGCTCTATACTGAGAAAGAACATCTGAGTGTCTAGCTAGACTCTGGAAAATTCCTTTTAGTCCATTTTCATCATAGCTAGAAGAGAGCATCAAGAAAGCATCTGCAAGTCTTTCTTCTCTCATTAGTTGAGCGAGGATCCTGTCAGAAAGCTCTTCGATATCATCTTCGTCGATAATCTGGAAATTCCTTGCTATTCCATATTTCAAGCAATCGATTCTAGCTATCTCTGTCCAGAAAGAGTCCATTGTAGAGATATATGCTTTTGGGAAGTTTTCCTTCAATTCTGTTGTCAGCTTCTCAGAGCAACTTATGCTAGCAGCTTTTGCAAGAAGAGCGTGTATTCTCTCATACATCTCAGCAGCAGCTTTTTTTGTAAATGTGAGAGTAAGGATTCTATCTGCATGATAGCCTTCCAAAACAAGCTTTAGGAATCTGAATGACAATACAGTTGTCTTTCCAGAGCCTGCACCTGCAGATACTACAGTTGCAACTCTAGAGTCCACTGCCTGCATCTGTTCTGAAGATAGCTTCTTTCCAGTCTGCTCCAAAACCAAATCAAATATGTTCATCTTATTGCCATCCTTCGCCTACAAATGCCCTTGAATTCGCAACCTGAGCATTCATCCCAATCATCTGTCTTATCCCAATTTCCATTCTTGATCTCGCACGCATTGTCAATTAAACATTTGAGTGCATCCTGCTCTTGGTTTTCATCAGGCTTCCATCCAACACCAAACTTGCTGTCTTTTAGAAATACAAACTTCCCTTCTTTTACATCCTCTTCATAGGCGTTCTTCAACAGAAGCGCATAGATAGCAAATTGAAGCCGTTTCTCTGCTAGTATAGCTCCCGAGTATGCTCGACCTGTCTTATAGTCATAGAGAATCAAGTCTCCACCATCCTTGCTGATTCCTATCTTGTCGATAATACCTCTGAGATTGAATCCATACTCAGGGAATTCTGCCTTCATGAACTTCTCGAGTCCATCTGGAAATTGAGTTGATTCTTCCCTGATTTTTGCAATCATTGTTTTCATGTTTCCCAGGAACCTGTTTCTGATAAAAGAGATCATATAGTCGCTTGGAATCGCAGAACCTGCTTCCATGTTTATCTGATCCTCGCCTCCGGTTTCTTTATTGAACTTGAATCGCTTACCATTTTTCCAGACATCCATCTCTTCTTCAAAATATCGCTCTAGCTCGTCTATGTTCTCACTTTGGCCAAAGCGCTCAAAGCGCTCTAGCACTGAGTGCATTCTCGTTCCAATTTCAAGTGCATCGAAGTTCGAAATCTCATACAAAGGGAGATTTGCAAGCCCAAATAGCTTCTGAAGAGCATATTTAAAATGGCAATGTTGATAGAGATTCACACTACTAAATGACAAGTCCGGCAATTTATCTGAAGTTTGTGTTCGATACTCATCTCTCTTTTGTGAGCGTAAAGATGCATTCTTTGCTCTCTCGTATCCAATGCATTGAAGAGAGTACAATGTATTTTCTGAATGCCTTGAATTGCTATCTTCTTCCAAATAGCTATCTGAAAGCTCATACTTAACTTCCTTCTGTTTATCCATAAGAGCAACTAGAGGAAGCATCTGACCTTGGTATGTTGCTCTAGAGCACGACATAGTCACATGATCAGAAAATCCAAGATATACTTTCAACACATTTTCTGATACATCTATATCCTCTAATCCATCACGCTCAAATTGTGACAGGAAGCTTGCATCCTTGATCTCGCTCTTGCTTGCGCTGTCATTTAGCGAAATAAGATAGTGATAGCGACAAGGAGTAGCAGCACCTTGTTCAAATGGATAGACTCTCATGCCCTGGACTTTATCTTTGTCTACGTAGTTTGAATTCTTGATCAATGATACAAAGATTGGAAATAATGGCTTATCTATCTTATATCCTCTCTCATTTGATTTTTGCACAAATGACAAGAATGCCTTGAACTTATCTTGGACAAAGCCAAAGACATTATTGTCTTCTGCTGTGTCAACAAAACGTTCCTTATCGAAAAGAAGTGTCAGCAATTGCTGAAAATAACTTTGGCATTTTTCAGCATCCTTTGCATTTGAAAGATTATCCAAGCATCTTCTGAATGCTTTATATGAGAATTCTCCATCCAGAATAAGCTTTGCATATCTATCGGGAGATGTCTTATCTGCAGATTCTATCGATGCCTGTACAGCTTTCTCCATGAAAATGCGAATATCTTCCTTGTGGATAAATGGCATTGAAGGATTGAGAAAGAATGCCTTCATGTCAGAGATGGCATAATCATTTTCATACAGTGCGAGTAAATTAAGGAGGAACTTTCCAGGAAGAGTATCGCCTATTGTCTTTCCTTGAACAAATGCAAGCGGGATATCAAAAAGCCTTGCTTCAAGTTCAATATATGGCTTCAGTCGATTTAGCGCTGATGAAGAAAGTGCGATCTCCTCAAGCCCTACACCACTATCCAAAAGAGAGCGAATGCTGGTAAATGTTGCTCTTATTTCTTCTTTTTCATCTGTGTATATATTCAATTGAGTATCAAATGTCTTTGGGTTCAAACGAGTAACACTCAGATATGGAATTCGTCTTTCAATCTTTATTTCCTTTGGAAATGAATCAGGAGAGATCAAAACATAGTTCGAGACATCAATTGTTTTCTTGCTTTCTTGATAATTCTGCTCATATAAGCAATTTACATCAAGAAACTTCTCATATTCAGAGAGAATCAATGCCAGATCTGCTTTGACATCATTAGAGAGCTTCAAGTCTTCAGAGAATGCTTCTTTCAAAGATGGCAACAAAGATACTATAAAAGAAGGAAGATTATCCTTCATCTCAGGATAATCTTTGTTGCAGAAGAACCTTAATCGTTCTGAATATTTATCTATGAACCAATTTGCAAAAAAGATGCGAGATGTATCAGAAGCACATTCAAAGCCAGATTTTGTATCAAAAAAGAGAGATGAGAAAGTATCAAATGAAATGCATTGGCTCGATAATATCGGCTTATGCATTGCACGCGTATACTCAACAGCAGTACCTCTTGCACTCTCCTCTGTTGGAAATACAAGAACCTTACCCTCTTCTAGACGTGGAAATAATTCTTCTTTCAAAAATTCTGTCATATGAGAATAGTAGCCCAAATATCCATTAGATTCAGATGATTTTTCATTTTTCTTCTCAAATTCACTAGCAAGAAATCGAGTTTTTGACATTTCAAAGTATAAAAGAATGTTTTTCGGAGGTATTCATGTCTACAAAGAAATGCCATTTTCCAGTAGAAATACAGAAAAAGGCAAGAATGTCGATTAAGAAGATGACTCTGTTTTCCAATCCAATGACAGTAGCTTATAGAGATAAGACTTATGCAGCCTACTCTGTAGAGACTTTTCTTGGTGTTAAGGTTACAGAGAAGATGAAGGAAGAGATGATTGTTCACACAGAGAACATTCTTACTCGTCTCGATAAGAAAGACGCTCGCCTAGATGCACTAATTGAGTTTCCTTCAAAGAAGATTCATATCGAAATCCAATATGCAAGAAGAAAGGATGAGATCGAAAGAGCTGCATTCTATATAGGTAGCATTCTCTTTGACATTGGAAAAGGAAAAGACAAGATAGAACCATACAATCTAACTTCTATCTGGATTTGCAATTTCAATCCTCTAAAGGGAAAAGCTCCGGAAACTTCCCTATTACACATTCAGGTTCAAATATGACAAAAAAGAGGATGTAATCAGTTATGACGAGTCATTTGAGTTAGATGTTGGGATCACTCTAATATTCATCAATGCTCGCTACAAATGGCAGCAGCTTTCTGAAAAGAGGGCTCTTGCAAAAACAGAGCAAGCAATAAAAGAATATGTTGAGGATATGCAAAAAGCCAATGTACAAAACATCGTGCACAAGGAGGCATCCGATGTGCTATCATTATATAAGGAAGGTGGCTCTATGTATAACAAGCTTCATGAAGAATACATGCGTCTACATGGCAAGGAACTCCGACAAGAGAGAAAGAAGTATGAGCTGATTGGAGAGCAAAAAGGAGAGATAAAAGGAATCTCTTCCGAAAAGGTCTCCACTGCTAAACGCATGCTTCAAGACAACTTAGATATTGCATTCATTGCTAAATACACTAATCTTGACATCAAGAAGATAGAATCTCTTCGCTAAAAAACAAGGATTAATAGCTATTGGCTCTGACATTAATTGCATTGTTAGAGCCACATCTGATGATAGCCAAACAAGGAAGGTGCCATATGTATAACAAGCTTCATGAAGAATACATGCGTCTACATGGCAAGGAACTCCGACAAGAGAGAAAGAAATATGAGCTGATTGGTGAACAGAAAGGAAACATCTCCACTGCTAAACGCATGCTTCAAGACAACTTAGATATTGCATCCATTGCTAAATACACTAATCTTGATATCAAGAAGATAGAATCTCTTCGCTAAAAACAGACAGATAATCACAATCGATCCTACAAGCTGGCTGAGTGTCAGCTCTTTTTCATTCTATTTTTCCCCTTGGCATTCTTTTTTGCTCGTGATATGTTTCAGTTCATGGATACTCAAGACAAAAAGAAGATAGAACCTAATGAATTTTCACCAATATTAGGTTTTCTTGTAATCCTTCTTGCATTCGTGTGTTGGATGAACTTTGGTCCAATGTTATCGTTTGGAATATATTCAATAAAGGCATTCCAACAAGGTCCTTGGGCAGGAGTTGGCGACTATTTGGTTGTGCATGCACCTTATTTTTTGATGTTTCTTGCCCTATATCTAGGCTCCAAGTTCATTTTGAAAACTAACCTCTCAGAATTGATCACAGGAAAAGACAAACACTTTAGATGGAAATATGCATCTTACGTTGCACTTATATATATTGCATTTCTAGTTGTAGTTTCATTTTTTCAATTCAAAACAATCAGGTTCAACTCCGCACCTTTTATAGATAAACTCAGATTCCTTTTGCCTGTATTGATATTAACACCAATGCAAGCGCTCTCTGAAGAGATATTCTTCAGAGTACTCCCTGCACGACTTATCTATCATAATGAGTTACCAAAAACAATCAAATCATCAATGCCTCTTATTGTGCTCTCTGGATTTCTGTTTCTGATTCCACATCTAGGAAACCCAGAAGTATCTGCAACTGCAATATTTTCTTGCATCTATTATTTTCTATGGGGAGCAAGTGCAATGGTCCTCGGATTATATACAGATGGCTTTGAGGCCCCTGTTGTAATGCACATTGCAAACAATCTGTATATTGCCTTGATAGTAAACTATTCCAACTCTTCAATGCCAACAGAGGCATTATTTACCAATGCTGGTGTAACTTCTTCAATTTTCAGTGTTTTTGAAGTAGTAGCTATCTACATGATCATCATAGCTTTCACATATAAGATCGAAAAATCAAATCCCGATATTCTAAAAGGAAATGACAATGCCAGATAAAAAGAAAAAAACAAAAACAAAAAAGCAAAAGCATCTAACCAGAAAGATAATATTGCTTGCTGTAATCGTTGTAGCACTATTTGTAGTTCTTTGTTTCATCTCTCCAAAAGAAGCAGAGATGAAAGTCCAAACAGCGACAGCTGGCGGAAGAATCGAGAATCTGGAAATCCCAACCAGGGTCGAAGGCGATCAGATAATCCAACATACAGGATATACGCTGTCGTTCAATGATGAACATAAAGTTGCCAATTGGGTTGCCTATGAACTGACTAGAGATGAGGTCTTAGGCGCTGGCTCTAGAGAAGATAGCTTCAAGGTAGACCCTGCTGTCAAGAATGGATCTGCAACCTTAAAGGATTATAAAAAGAGTGGATATGACAGAGGACACCTTGCTCCTGCTGCAGACTTCAAGTGGTCTGAAGATGCCATGAGTGATACTTTCTTCATGTCAAACATGACACCTCAAGATCCTAACTTCAACAGAGGCATATGGTCAGACCTGGAAGCTGTTGTCAGAACTATGGCATATGAAAATGAATCAGTATATGTTGTTACAGGACCTGTATTGACAGATGGACCTTATGAAACAATTGGTGATAGCAAAGTCACTGTCCCCAAAAGATTCTATAAAGTAATTCTTGACTATACAGATCCTGATATTAAGGCAATTGGCTTTGTTCTTCCAAACGAAGGCTCGGACCAACCATTACAGTCATATGCAATGTCAGTCAGGGATGTTGAAGAGATCACAGGAATCAACTTCTTCTACCTGCTGCCAGATGATATAGAAGAGATGCTAGAGACAACATTCGACACCTCAAAATGGTCGTTTAGGCTCTTTACTCCTACAGGAGAAACAGCTGATGTTGTATATGTAGCACAAACGCAATCTGAGAGCGAGAAGATAAAGCAGCTGATTCTAACAGCGCTATACGAGATGAAGAAAGCTGTCTTTGAATACACTGGAACCACGAAAATTGCAAAAGAGCTAGGATTGATTTAGCCTCTAGCTATCTCAAATAAGGGTGTTATACTGACTTTATGAGAAAACTAAGAACCATTTTTGCACTCTTGGTGCTACTTGTAATCGCAATGCCTGTATTTGCTGACTTTGATCCTGCATACAGTGACTATCTTTTCTACAATAAAGGTGACCTAAAAGGGGATATGGCATATCTGGAAGAAGCTCTTTCCTATGCCAAGACAGATGCTGAAAAAGCTGCTATCATCTGGAGACTATCAAGAACTCAGCTTACGATTACAGATGACTTTGTAGACCCTAATGACAAAGCTCTAAGACTTGCTGAATACCAAAAGAGCTGGGACCTTGCACTTGAGTCCATTGGCATTATGGAAACAGCAGATGGCTACCATTGGCTTGCTTCTGCCATGGGGCGCTGGGGACAGACAAAGGGGCCTTTGAATGCACTTGGAAAAGCAGATGAGATGAGAAGCTATCTATGTAAAGTCCAGGACGACTTCAAAGCTGATATGTCAGATTCCTGGTATGTACTTAGTGTTCTCTATTCATCTGTACCAGGCGGAATCAGCTTCGGTAACAATAACTATGCAATTTCGTACATGCGTAGATGCGTAGATACTCAGGACAACATCAACAGATTGAATCTAACAAACTATCTAGAGCTATCAAATCAACTATACGATAGGAATTGGGATGCAAAGAAGAGAGCTAAAGAGTTTGACAAGATGCAGAAGAACTATCAAAAGAACACTATGCCTTCAGAGAAGATGAAATACTATGAAGGCAAAGATGGCGCAAAGGGTCAGCCTTTCTACTCTTCTGTTCCATATAATCAATTCTCTGACAGACAGGAAGCTGTCATGCTTTTGATTTATGCTGAAGCAATGTACAACATGAAACAGAATCCAAAAGCATCTGAGACAGAGAAATACGAAAAGATCCATGCCCGATTGGCAGAGATCTACTAAAGCCTACAAAGCCTAGCATTTTGATGTGCTAGGCTTTAACTTTTATAGTGTTATCTCAAAGTCTATCGACTTGTTTGTAGAAGGCAATTCCAAGTGTTCAAACATAAATCCTGGGACCAAGAAATACGAAGGATTCTCAGGCACTTGTATCTTGCCACTATCCAATCTTCTTAGATCTACTCTCTTGTTGTTCTTTTCTGATATAAAAGAGCCATCGTCCATCACCTTCACACTCTCAGAGCAGGAGATGAAAGGAAGAATCAACAAGCACTCCCTATCTGTATGAATACTAATTCTCAATCCATTCTCTGCAAATTGATATTCAATTGAGTATTGAGATCTACAAGAAGGTTCTTTTCCATCCTCACTTTGAAGATATCCAATAGCTTTTATAGTAGAATCCGACAAACGCTCTAGCTTTACCTCATCGCAATATCTACTGCTGAATTCTGTGCCATCTTCCACCAGTGAGAGTCTAAAATCCGGGCATTCATGGCTCAATTTGCCATATGGAACCTGCATATTGTTCTTCTCTTTCAGAAAGTATCTTCCAATACTTGCTGTAAGCACAGGACCATAACAAATGAACTCCAACATGGAAAGAGTACCACCAGATGTGTGACCTGCAGCCATATATGGCCAATCATAACCAGTTACAGTTGCACTATAATGCTCTGATGAGAATACAAAAGTATCCAAATCCTTATAGTACCTTAGGCCCTTTCTTTCATAGCGAGGCAATACAGAAATTGTTTCTTCCTCTTTGGCAAGAAGCCCTCTCTTGATAATTCCTGCAAGAACCTTAGCATGCGTAAATGAGTGGTGAATACACATTGGCTGGCCTGCTTTCTCGTAATCAGGGCCACCAGCAAGAAGACCGGAGAAAGTGCATTTCTCCATCAATTCAAGATTCTTTATTGCTGCTGTATAGAATGCCTTATTGTGCTCTTTCAATAGTAATAGAGCCTCTGCACATCCATCACTTGTTCTACTACCCCAATATGTCCATTTGAAGTTTCTTGTTCCAAAGCTATTGTCCCATGCGCCATCTGAGAGCATGAAATCCAGATGCGCATCATACCCTTTGACAGCCAAGTCAATTAACTTTGAATCATTCTTCAATAGCCCTAGGAATGTTATTGCAGGCAATGTCTCTTCAACATTGTAGCCAATATCGACAGCAAGGAGATTCTTATCACTACGCATCTCGCGCTGGAAACCTTCGCCAAAGACAAAATTGTTTTCAGTAAAGACTGAGTAGATGATCTTCTCATACCCTTTTGACTTCTCGATAAGCTTCTCATCTTCAAAATAGAGCCCCGCTCTATATAGAGCATAAGAGGCTGATACAGGATAGTTCGTATTCTTTTTCAAAAGAGAATTCTCATTATATATCCAGTCCGCAGCTTTCTTTGCCCTATCATATAGTGCAGTTCTGAATTCATCACTCATCAAATCTGAGTAGCCTTCAAGAGTATCTAGAAAAGCAATGAGTGCAAATACAGTTATGCCCTTCCACTCAGAATCTATATCGTTGATATATCCACCATCAGAAAGTGACACCGTATGCTCTGACCAAGCAAAAACATCCTCTGCAGCCTTGATCCACTTTTCATCTCCTGTTTCTCTTGCCATCTCGAAAAATGGATACATGGCTTCAAAGCATCGTCCATGAATCTTTCCGCAAGCAGGACACAATAACGCACCGTTAAGGCGTTTGTCATCAGAATGGACCTGTGTGTCCAATAGCGATGTGCACCACTTATGAAGTAAAGCTTTTACCCTATCCTCTTTCATCACTGTTTTACCTTGAAATCACAATAAGAAGTTCTGAACTCATCTAGATTCAAATCAGGAAGAGAGATCAAATCATGTGTATCCTTCATATGCTTGTCGAGAACTCTGTACATCTTTTCGATGAGTTCTGATGAACTTTCATCAAAAGCAAGGTTATTGCTTTCAATTGGATCAGAGTCCAGATTGTAAAGCTCAAGGAACATCTCGTCCTTAAACAAGTCAACGATAAGCTTATGTCTCTTATATAGAATACAGCGCTGGAAGTTTGATCTTGCACCATTTCCATCATATTGGATGAATACATATTCAGAGTGAGAATCGTCATGGCCGTCCCTCATCATCTTTATAAGTGATGTACCTTCATATGCATTCTTGCCTTCTACTTCGAAGTACTCTGAAATTGTTGGCATCACATCCAGATGTGATACATACTCATCGATGTGCTGTGCTTTAAAGCCTGCACTCTTTGGCATCTTTATAGATAGAGGAATCTTAGCGGACTCTTGGTACATGCACATCTTTTGAAATAGCTTATGAGAGCCTAGCATATCACCATGATCGGCTGTGAATATGATCATTGAATTGTCGTAGATGCCCTCTTTTTGCAACAAAGCGATAATCTGGCCTACGCAATCATCTAGCATACTAACCAAGCCTAGATATACTCTCCAAGCCTCCTTCCACTGATCTAGTGTATAATGAGAGCCAACTATTCCTGTTAGATTGTACATCTGTAGTGGTGACTGATATTCATAGAACTTGCCAACGTTCTCTGGTAGCTCAAAGTCATCTTTTACGCGTGAATACCATGGCTCAGGAATCTCTAGAGGAGGATGTGGAGCTAGGTACATAGCACTTAGGAACAAAGGCTTTGTCTTGTCACGCTTTTCAATTGCATCCAAGGCACATGTTGTGAAGTATTTGTCGAAGAAATATTTCTCATCATATGGATAGCAACCAGTTTCAGCATTTGAATACTTAGCAATCTTTGTATTCTTTCCTCCAACCATCTCTGGAACCAATGTCTTGAACTTAGGTAGTGTTCCAGGCTGTCTGACATTCTCGCTCTTAAGCATCTCTTTATATGTATGCTCTGTTGATGCCCAAACAACATTCTCGTCAGTATGCTCAAGCTTTCCACCTTCTGTGAAAAGGTGCTGCTTACCACTATGTATCGAGTACCAATCCTGTTCCATCATCTGATAGAGATTCTCATACTCTTTCTTGACATCTCCATGCTGAGCATCTTTCTTCTCCCATGGATTGATCAAGGAACCATTTGTATTAGGACAAAGACCTGTAAAGAATGCACCGCGGGAAGGTACGCACAAAGGAGATGCACAATATGCATTATCGAATACAGTGCTCTCATCCATCAAACTATCGATATTAGGTGTGTAACCTTTTCCTAAAACATCCCATCTCAGCTGATCTGCCATAATTACAATTAGATTTTCTTTCACTTGGTACTCCATAAATAGTGTGGTTGGAGATACCCCCAACCACAACGTGTTTTTTTGATTATATAAAGATTATATCCTATTTATCGTAGAATCTGTCGCAAGCTGCCTGATAGATTTCGATGTATCTTTCAACACCCATTGTCTTGAGCTTGTTCTGGAATGCACTCCACTCTTTCTCAACCCCACCATCTACGATCCAAGAAGCATACTTCTGGAGTACATATGAGTCGATATCTGTCTTGAGTGTGCTGATCTCCTCGATCTCGTCCTCTGTGAAGAATACACTTGGATACATATCTGTTAGAGGTACGTTGTACTCTGAATAGAACTTATCCAAATCCTGTCTCTCCTGAAGGTTAGCGTTCAAGTGTAGCTTGTCTACAATCTCCTGCATTACAGCAAATGTTCCATCATTACCTGGACCATACTCGTGAATAACTGCATCGAGGTTTGTTCCATTTGGAAGCTTGATGAATGAATATGTACCATCTTCGTTCTTCTCGAGAGCCTTTCCAAGCATACCCTGACAGATCTCAAGTGAAGTCTCTAGATCGAATGACTGGTCAATCCATCTCATGAGAACCTCTGGGTGCTCACACTGGTTGGTAATTGCGAAAGCGCCTCTTGAGATGATCTTAGCGTTAACTGTTCTCCAGATCTTCTCGCCATTTACGTTCTCGAGTGGAGCCATTGCAATGTAGTTTTCCTTGTTTGCAGCTGCTGTAGCTGATGTACTCCAGCCAAGGAACATACCTACAATGTTCTCAGGATTCTGAATCTTTGAAACATATACGTTCTTGTCGTGTGTGAAGACTTCCTTGTCGATTAGACCCTCTGCATATAGCTTATGGAACCACTCGATAGCATTCTTGTACTCTTCTGTTGTTGGAGTGAAGATAACCTTTCCATCCTTAACAACGAAGTGGTAGATGTCATCAAGCTGACCAAATGTTCCAAACAATGACTGAATACCCTGCTGTCTGTTGTACAAGTCTGTTGAGCTATATCTGAATGTGAAAGGAATCTCATCGTTTGGATTTCCGTTTCCATTAGCATCATATTCCTTGAATGCTCTTAGAACGTTCTCAAACTCCTCGATTGTTGTAGGAACCTCAAGACCAAGATTCTCAAGCCATGTCTTGTTGATAAATAGCTTGTCGTGAGTTGTTGGGTTGATCTCGTTGATTGTTCCAAGAGAATAGATGTTTCCATCTGGAGCTGTTAGCTGTGCCTTGTACTGTGGATGGGTATCCAAGATTCTCTTGTAGTTAGGAGCATACTTCTCAATAAGATCGTTAAGAGGAATGAGCATTCCCTGTGATGCATACTTCATGATGTCGACATCTGTAAGCATATCGTTACCATAGAATGCATCTGGAAGCATATTGCTTGCGAACAACAAGCTCTTCTTTTCGTTCCAGCCATCATCTGAGGACATGTTCCAGTTGATGATAACATTTGTCTTCTCTTCAAGGTTCTTGAAGAACTCTAGTTCCTTGAAGTTCTTGTTCTTTTGAGTTGATGCTGCAATCTCAAATGTTACAGGTTCATTAACAATAGGAAGTCCCCGCTCGTTAAATGAAATATCTGCCTTCTTCGCGCCCTTGCCCTGCTCGTTTGCACCGCCTGCAAAACAGAGAGCTGCTGCCAATAAAACTACTAAAAAGATAATACCCTTTTTCATATTAACCTCCATTTAGTTCCTTAATTTATATTAATCAGCCCTTAACGGAACCGACCATTACACCTTTAGCAAAATGCTTCTGCAAGAATGGATATACAAGAAGTACAGGAAGAGTTGATACGATGATCAAACCATACTTGATAAGCTCTGCTGCCTTCTGCTGCTCTACCATACTGTCTACGTCTCCAAGGCTTGATGCCTGGTTCTGCAATAGAATACCTCTCAATGTCAGCTGCAATGGATATAGCTTCTCGTCTCTTAGGTAAATCAATCCATTCATGAACTCATTCCAGTGAGCTACTCCATAGTACAATATCAATACAACGATGATTGTATTGGATAGTGGAAGAATTATCTTGATGAAGTATTGGATATGTCCAAGTCCATCTACAGAAGCTGCTTCATACAGCTCTTCTGGGATATTGTTCTTCAAATAGTTGATCGCGATGATCAAGTTAAACACATTGATAGCAGGAAGAAGCAAGATTACAAGTCTTGTGTTATATAGATGCAACTGTGACATCCATAGGTAAGTTGGAATCATACCTCCCTGGAAATACATTGTGAACATTGCCAAGAACATCAAAGGCTTTCTTAAACAATACTCTTTTCTACTTAGTGGATATGCAAACATCATTGTAAGAAAGATCTGCAAAGCAGTACCTACAACTGTGTAGAAGATGGTATTTGCATATGATCTCCAGATCTTTGTATTCTCGAAGATCTTCTGGTAACCAGTTACGTTAAAGCCCTTGATTCCCCAGATAACCTGTCCGTTGTTGATGGCAACTGGATCCGAGAAAGATGCAATTACAATGAAATACAATGGATATAATACACATAGTGCGAACAATGAGAGCAACAACACATTGAAGATATCGAAGATCTTATCTGATAGTGATTGAGCTCTAAAGCGTGCAAATGATGAAGAAAACTTACTATTACTCATCTCTCTCCTCCCTTACCATAGACTGTTTTTGGTTACCTTCTTAGCAAGGTAGTTACAAGAAACAAGCAAGATGATGTTGATAACATTGTTAAATAGGTTGATTGCAGCAGAGTAGCTGTACTGTGCGTTGATAAGACCAACCTTATAAATATATGTTGAAATGATCTCACTTGTAGCGAGGTTCTGCGCATTCTGCATCAAATAAGCCTTCTGGAAGCCTAGGTTCATGACCTTTCCGATTTCCATGATGAACATCATGACCATTGTTGGAAGAATTCCTGGAATATCGATATGCCAGATTCTCTGCCACTTATTAGCGCCATCGATTTCAGCAGCTTCGTACAAGTCTGGGCTGATTCCTGCGAGAGCAGAGATATAGATGATTGCGTTCCATCCTGCGTTCTGCCATACGCCAGAAACAACGAATACGCTTCTGAAATACTTAGCTTCTCCCAAGAAGAAGATAGGCTCTCCACCACATGCTGTGATAAGTGTGTTGATGATTCCGTTTCTTGGAGAAAGGAAGATATATAGCATACTTGTCAAAACAACGATTGAGATAAAGTGAGGACAATATACAACGGATTGTACAAACTTTCTGAACTTCAAGCTCTTTGCTTGGTTCAAGAGAATTGCAAGGATGATAGGAATTGGGAATCCAATCAAAAGCTGCATAAAGCTCAATGCAAGAGTGTTCTTCAACAATGGCCAAAACTGTGATGAATTGAAAAATCTCTTGAAATGCTTGAATCCAACCCACGCACTGCCCCAGATACCATCAACAGCACGGAAGTTCTTGAATGCAATCTGAACACCATACATTGGTATGTAATAGAAAATAATAAAATAAGCTACAGGCAATATACATAGAACCATCAACTGCCAATCCCTACGAAAGGCTTTCTTGGTTCTTTGGCCGAGCGTAACTGTCTTAACACCAGTTTCTTTCATGCGTCCTCCCACTTAACGAAACTAGCTTCAAGCCACATTTTCAATCTGTCAATTTACCGTTTTTATGAGCAATTTTGCATTATTTGACATTTTTTGCGTTTTTACTATTTTTTCAACCAGATTTTTGTTGTAAATATTAAATTCCATGCAAAGAAATTATCTCGTATACTCTATAATGTCGGTCGGAGTAAAATAGGTGAAAAAAGATAAACAAAAAATGGAAAAAACTGATAAAAAAAACTTTTTGAGCAACAAAGGTACCCATTATTTTGAATATTTGGGCTCTTCTTTGTTGATTCTCATGATTCCAATTATCATCATTTCCATCTATTTCAACTCTCGATTCATAAAGCAATTCAAGGAAGAGATATACGACACAGTAGATATGGAGCTGTATCAGATATCGATACAGGTTGATAACAAGATAGCACAGATGAAGGAAACGTCTGCACGCCTTGCAATAGAAAAGCAATTTTCAGATGCAACAAAGTCCAAAGATCCCTATGACTTGTTGCCTCTGATAAACTACCTTGCCCTGATCACATCAGCTAACGACTACTATGAAGATATCTGGGTAAACATATATAGAAATGTCTATATGGTAACTTCCTCTACCACATGGAAGAAGAACCTATTCTATTCACACAATTTTGATCAAAACCAAGATATAGCAAAAGAGAAGATCGATGCTTTGTATCAAGGCTTTCGCTGGCCGCTATGCCTATCGCTACAGGATATAAGCACAAAGAACAACGACGATGTATTGTTTATACTGCCACTCTACTCTGACTATCTAGAGCGCGATGGCTCTATTGCTTTCAAGGTAAGGAAATCGACATTCGATACAATGATCAGCAACAGAATGAAGAGCTATCATGCACTGATATTCATAGAGGACAATCTTGGAAACATCATTTATACAAACAGCCAAGATCAAGATGTGGATAATCTGACCCAAGAGGACTATACAAAACGCCTTCTCCATTCAGAGAGTACAGGATGGAACTACTATGCAATCCTTCCAGACACACAATATGTATTTGCAAATGTATCGAACATATCAAGAGAATACATAATCACAATATCTATCATCCTTCTTATTTCCGGCGCGCTGATAATATTCCTACTTCAAAAGCTATATGCCCCAATCCAGACACTTGGAGAGAAAATAAAGACAGTAATTCCCGAAGATGAGAACAAGAACGAGTTCAAGGGAATATCGAAAGCATTGGATATCCTTGCAACAAAGAATACAGACCTGGAAAGCACATTGAATTCCAACATGGTCGATATCAGGAACTCCCGCCTATATCGCTTGATCAATGGCGCATATCAATCAAGAGCCGATTTCAATACAGATAACGAAGAGCTTGGAATCCCTCTTATCAACGACTATGTCTCTGTTTTGATCGTTCATGTAAAATCCGATGAGATCGATATCAAGGAATATGCAGAGTCAGAAAAGAAGAGACTCAGGGATATCTACACCATCTACTATTGCACTGAAGTTGGAAAGAAGAGACAGATAGTATTCATATTCAATGCAAAAGAAGAACAGAGTGCTCGTAAGCTAGCAGAGAACCTTATGAAGCACGCTTTGGATAACCATTTGGTTCTAACGATAGGTATTGGCTGTAAGACATCAGATTTGACAAAGGTTGGACAGTCCTTCATAGAAGCCTCAAGTGCTCTGGACTATAGATTCATAAAAGGTAATAACACAATTATCGATTTTTCAGAGATATCTGGAAACATCAACGACAAGAGCATATATCCAAATTCGGAGATGATGGCACTATCGAATGCACTCTCTGCGCACAATCAAGATGCAATATTGGACACTCTTGATCAGATAATAGCGATCATCAAGAAAGATGATATGCCTATATATCTAGTAAGAAGCATCATCTCTGACATGATGACACTTATCAACAAATCCATTTCTCTCTCGGAAGACAGAAGTGCTATGACAATATCACTCTCGAAAGCCGATAACGTTCAGAAAGCCATAGAGCTAGCTGAGAAATGGAAAGAGATGATCAAGACGTCGTTGAAAGCAGAAAAGAATACAGAAGCTGCAATGAAGGATATTCAGCAATATATTGATGACAATTGCTTGAAAGCGGATTTCTCTGCTTACGAAACAGCAGATAGATTCAATCTCACTCTTCCAAACCTGAGTAAGATGTTCAAGGATTACTCTGGAAAGAACCTTATCGACTACACAACGGAGATCAGAATCAACACCGCAAAGAAGCTGCTTTGTGAAACTACCCTTCCTATTTCCGAGATTGCTGAAAAGATTGGCTATTATAATCTCTCAAGCTTCACAAGACGCTTTAAGCAAAGTCTTGGAATAAGCCCTTCTGAGTATAGAGCGCTTCATAGAGAGAACTAGATACCCGACACGAGACTCGAACTCGCAATCTATTGCTAGAATCTGGACCTGAACCAGACGCGTCTACCAATTCCGCCAATCGGGCATGCGCTGAAAACAAGGATACTTTCATTTTGTCAGTGGTGTCAACATCTGCCAATTGTTAACAAGATTAGAATGATATAAACTCAAAGCATGATCAGAGTTCTATTTTTAGGTGAAATAGTCGGAAGACCTGGAATTGCTACTTTGAAAAAAGAGCTAGCGACTTTAAAAAAGGATTTCGATATAGATTATACAATTGCGAATGCAGAGGGATGCACAAATGGCTTCGGCTTGGGAGTTGCGCACTCAATCCAGCTATCGAAGCTTGGAATAGACCTTCTTACAGGCGGAGAGAAAATCTTCTATAAGCCTGACATGGTTGAATTCATAAACAAATCAAGCTTTATTCTGAGGCCAATGAACTTTCCCCCAGCATCCCCTGGAAAGTGTTTCAAGAATGTAAACATAAAAGGAAAGGATCTCCTAATCATCAATATAATCGGAGAATCAGGACTCACTCGCTTGAGTGTCAACAACCCTTTTGTTGCTATCGATAGTTTCTTGAAGAAAGTATCGAATGAAACTGTAGTGCTTGTATGCTTCCACGCTGCAATGAGCGCTGAAAAAGCTACGATGATGCACTATCTAGATGGAAGGGTCTCTTCTGTTATAGGAACGCACACAAAGGTACTTACTGCAGATGCGAAAATCACAGATAAAAGCACTGCTTATATAACAGATACAGGAAGAGTAGGATCTTTGATGAGTGTTGGAGGCTTGGATCCAGATATAGAGATCAATAAGTTCAAGTCCCAGATTCCAACCAGAAGCAAAGAATGTTGGCGCGATTGTGTTCTTCAGGGCGTTGTTGTTGATATCGATGAAGTAAGTGGCAAAACAGTTGGTATCACACCAATCAATAGAAGAGTCAATGTCGACGAGCCAAGGGAGAGATAGCATGAAACAGAAAGCTACAGTGATTGAAAACAAAGGTGACGAGATTATCGTTGGTTGTGACAAATCAGCATGCGAAGGTTGCCATGGTTCAATGTTCTGTACACATAAGGATAACTTCTTCGAGGCATTGAATCCTGAGAATATAGAGCTAAAGAAAGGTGACAAGATCGAACTTGATATGCCTAGCGGCAAGACCATCAAATCCATTCTTCTTAGCTTAGGGCTTCCTCTAATAATGTTCCTTCCAGGATACTTTGTAGGAAAGCTATTTACTTCAAACGAACTACTGTTGTTGTTATGGGCGATTGCCTTCATGGCATTGGGATTCCTCTTCTCAGGTATGTACTTCAAATCCAGAAAGAAAGAGTACTCCCCTTCTATATTGTCAAAGATTGAGGAGAGTAAAGAGTAAAGTGCGAAGAATCGCTTTGATTGTAGCTATATTCATTCTATTGGTTGGATGCACATTTTCAGAAGAGGCCAACACAGAAAAGACTGAAAAGGAGCACCTGCCTACCCTAATGCTTGAAAACGCTTCCTATACAATAGGTCAGCGAGGACAACGACCTATCAAGCTTGAAGGGGCTAAGGTTACATTCTACTCTGATGACAACAATGCACGCCTAGAGGATTTCTCATTCTATCAACTAGATGAAAATGGGGATGTTGAACTACGAGGGAGTGCTACAAAAGGCATAATGAATACATCTACCAATGTAATTGAACTAGATGGTAATGTTCATCTTCTTCAAGTAGAGTCCGAAATGGAGATCAAAGCAGAGTACATTGTTTTCGATGCAGACAATGAAGAAATATCCGCAGATGGATTAGTTATGATAAAATCCAAGGATGGCGAGTTTGCTGGCATTGGTTTCAAAGGAGACCTGCGAGAACAGCGCTACACATTCGATAATCTGGAAAAAGGAAAGATAGAGAATTGAAGAAAGCACTTTTGACTTTGATCATTTTAATTTGCTCACTATCTGTATTTCCAACCTCCCTGTCATTCTCGGGAGGACGAAGTTCTTTATCCTTAAGAGAAGGAAAAGAAGAAGTCGTACTATCTGAAGGCGCTGTAATCACACTTGATGATATGACTATCAAGAGTGAGAAAATCACATTATCTGGCACAGATTGGCGCTATGTGAATAGCGAAGGTGCAACATATATAACAGATGAAAAGAATGGCTTGGATATCAAGGCTGTTGGTCTATGGTTTGACAGGGAAAGAGAATATCTATCAATTGAGTCATGGTTTGAGATACAAGATACAGAGAACGAACTATCTGCAATGGGTGGCTCCATGTATTTTGATATGAAAAACAAGGTTCTGGAACTAAAACAGCAAGTGACTCTTACAAAGATCACAGACGACAGTGTGATGAGATGCAGTGCTGAATCGGTAGTTTACGATAGGCAAAATCAAACATTGACCTTATCATCAAATGCACGAGTAACTCTCGACTTTGATCAATATAGAGCAGAGATGATCAGCATCAATCTTGATACTAATGAAATAAAGCTTGAGGGCAGAATAGAGGGATCTATCAATGGCTGATATACTTCAAGTTGAACATCTATCAAAATGGTATGGAAAGAAGCATGTCGTAAAAGACATATCCTTTTCCATGTCCTCCAATGAAATAACTGGTCTCTTGGGCCCTAATGGTGCAGGAAAAACAACATCATTCTATATGATCGTTGGATTTATCAAAGCAAGTGATGGAAAGATTTCCCTCAATGGAAAGGAGATCACGAGTCTTCCTATGCACTCTAGGTCAAAACTAGGACTTGCATATCTTCCACAGGAGCCATCGATATTCAGAAAGCTTACAGTAGAGAACAATATCAAGCTTGTACTGGAGACAAGAAAGGACCTAACAAAAGAAGATAGAAAGCAAAAACTGGAAGAACTGCTTTCTGACTTTGGAATTGAGAGAGTTGCAAAGCAATATGGCTATACGCTCTCTGGTGGCGAAAGGCGTAGAACAGAAATCGCGCGTGCACTTGCAACGGACCCGAAATTCCTACTTCTAGATGAACCTTTTGCGGGAATTGACCCTAAAGCTGTATATGAGATCAAGCAATTGGTAAGAGGCTTATCTGAAAAAGGAATCGGTATTCTCTTAACAGACCACAACGTAAGAGATACTTTGGAAATCACATCAACAGCTCACATCATCTCTGAAGGAAACATCCTTGTCTCTGGATCCAGAGAGGAAGTAATAGCAAATCCTATGGCAAAGGAAATCTACTTTGGCGCAGATTTCGAAAAGAGGATCGAACTATGAGCGCACAGTCTATGACGCTGACGCAAAAGCAGGATATGCGCATGAATGTCCAATTGTTACAAACAATGGATATAATCGCACTATCGACAGAAGAACTAAAGGAAAAGATAAAGAAGGAAGCAGAGACAAACCCTACTATGGTTGTCAAGGAAGCTACTCCATCATTCAATGCACTATCGAATATCTACAGACAATCAACAGAGAAAAGCGAAAGCTATTCTGATAGCGACTACTCCACAGAGCAGGATGAGAGGCCAAACTGGATTGAAGGCACAATCAGCCAAAAGGAGTCATTGACAGAGCATCTGTTGAATCAATTGGGAGTTCTAAATATAGAAGATGGTGTCAAGAAAGCTGCAGAGACCCTCATTACAAGTCTCGATCGATATGGCTTTACAGGCGAGATGCCTGAAGAGCTACTTAGTGAGGATGAGCGGCCCTACTTCGAGGACGCTATCAAAGTTGTACAGAGCCTGGACCCAGTAGGTATCGGAGCAATTGATTGGAAGGATTCATTGATGATCCAGATCAAGGCCGAAGGCGCAATTGATTCTGAGCTGAAGATGTTCCATAAACTTATATATAACGAAATGGATAACATCAAATCCGGAAAGATATCAGATGTTGCAAAGGACCTCAAAACAGACAAGGAAGATGTAGAGTCAATGCTTGAGCTAATCCGCACTCTCACTCCTTTCCCTGGTCTTGAATACTCTACGGACTACGAGACATATATAACGCCAGAGTTGTCCATCAAGAAAGTTGATGGAAAGCTAAAGATGACATTAAACAGAGACGCTCTTCCTTCTGTTGAAGTTGATCCTACATATAGCCAAATGCAACAAGATCTGAAAGGAAACAATAACAAGGAAGAGAAAGAAGCATCACAATACCTAAAGGAAAAGCTACAGAGTGCACAGAACCTGATCAATCAGCTAGAGATCCGCGCATCCACACTCGAGCGCACTGGAGCGGTTCTTATGGAAAAACAAAAGGATTTCTTTCTCTCCGGTCCTTTATATCTTAAGGGATTGACGATGAAAGAGGTTGCTGATGAAGTTGGAGTTCATGAAGCAACCATTTCACGAGTAGCATCCTCAAAGTACATCGATACTGATTTCGGTATCTTCCATATTCGCTATCTATTTAGTTCAAAGACCAGGAATGACGAAGGCGAAGATGTATCAAAGAACGCTATCAAGGAGATGATCCGTCAAATAATCGAAGGCAATACTTCAGCAAAGGCTCTATCTGACCAGAAAATCGCTACCGCCTTAGAAGAGAAAGGAATCAAGATAGCACGCAGAACTGTTGCAAAATACCGTAAAGAGCTCGATATTGACTCCAGCTTCAATAGAATGGCGTAGAAAAGATATATTTCTCGTGAAGAAATATTGTTTTTTCTCTTTCTTATGAAATCCCATGTTATATTGAAGATATAGGAGGTGCCTATGAATATAAACTTCAGAGGTATTGGATTTTCGGTAACTGATGAGGACAGAGAATTTCTTGAAAAGAAACTCAAGAAACTTTCATTCGCAGAGGATTACTTGCAGGATCTAGAGATCACAGCAAAGAAGGAAAGTAAGGGTATTGGTTTCCACCTAGACGCAATTCTCCACTTTTCATGGAAAAAAGAGAAAGCTGTTAGCCAAGACAGCTATGAGCTATATGAGGGTATTGAATTGCTAGCAGACAAAATACAATCTGCAGCAAAGAAAGAAAAAGAAAAGACAATGGGCCTATAGCCCAACGCGAGGGGGAAGCAAATGCTTCCCTCTTTCTTTGTCAAAACAAAACCAATTGTTTTCACATTGCCAAATCACTATTCTTGTCACTTGTGCTAATATATTGCCATGAGTAATTTCACTGTATTGAATCTATTGGATTTAGACATCGCAGAACATAACTTTCTATCGCTTGAATGCGTATCTGGGCGCTCAGGACTTTCAAGGGCAATAACAGAGCCAAAGATCACTCGTCCAGGACTTGCCCTCTCTGGTTTCTTTGAGGATTTCTCTAGTGCATCCATCCAGCTATTTGGCCATGGAGAAGTATCTTATACGAAGTTGTTGGAAGAGAAAAACGACTACAAGACAATCGAAGAATTGTTCTCATACCAATTGCCATGCATCATCTTCTGTGAAGGTGCAATGCCTTCAGATCACCTGAAAGAACTATCTGAGAAGAATGCAATACCGCTATTGAAGACGCATCTTGATTCTGCAGATTTCTCACGACGCCTATACACTCTTCTTGATGAGGTATTTGCAAAGACAGAGACAATACATGGAGTACTGGTTGAAGTATTTGGCATCGGAGTCTTAATCACTGGTGACAGTGGAATCGGAAAGTCCGAAACAGCATTGGAGCTAATCGAAAGAGGTCATAGATTGATCTCCGATGATGCTGTAAAGATCAAGAATATTGCAGAAACAACATTGATGGGCTCTGGAGAGAACCCTCAATTTGCACACAACATGGAGATCAGGGGACTTGGAATCATAGATTTAAGGAACATCTATGGAGTCGGTGCTATCAGAGACAAGAAACAGATTCAGCTGGTTGTCCATCTTGAGAACTGGGACAAAGACAAATCCTACGACAGACTCGAGAGCACTCTGACTGAGACTATTCTTGGGATAACGATTCCAAAGGTAGTAATGCCAGTAACACCTGGAAAGAACATGTCCATATGGATTGAAACTGCAGCTAGAAACGAAAGACTCAAGAAGCTCGGCTACCACTCTGCACGTGACTTTGATGCAAGCATTTCAAACTGGATTGAAGCAGAGACAGCAAGACAGACATACTTTGGAGCAGAAATAGAGGACCCATATGGTAAGTGATGAATTTGTAGTACTTAATAGAGCTGGAGTTCATGCGAGGCCCGCTGCAGCGATAGCAAAAACTGCGCAGAAGTTCTCTTCAGATATTCGCCTATCGTTGGGAACAATGACAATAAATGCAAAGTCAATAATGGGCATTATCACACTAGGTGCCATATATAAGACAACCATCAAATGCATATGCACTGGAGATGACGAAGAGGAAGCCTTGAAGGCAATAGAAAAGCTATTTCTAAATAGATTTGATGACGTATGAAAAAACTGACAGAAAAACAGAAAGAAATACTTAAGTTCATCAATGAATACCTAGATCAAAATCTTAAGACGCCAACACTGAAGGATATTGCAACGCATTTTGATATAACGTCTGTTGCAGTGTACTATCAACTGCAATCAATTGAGAAAAAAGGCTATATAGAGATAGATAGAAAAGAGTCCCGAGGAATAAAACTTAGACCAGAAGATAGCCAAAAGCGAATAAACTACTCTATCCCATTTTTCCCAGAAGAGCCTAAATATGATTTCTCGCTTGATTCTACAGATGATTATTTCTATATATCAAAAGAAGATGAACTCAAGCATCCATATGCATTCAGAGTAACGAGCCTTTCTATGAAGGATATTGGAATAATACAGGGTGATATTGCTATAATGGAGAGTGCAAAAGATGCACGCGATGGAGATATTGTGCTAGCCTGTGTTCCCGATAGACAGGAAAAAGCAGAGCTGAGGCGTTATATAAAAACACCACACTTTGTAGTATTGCAAAGCGAGAACGAGAGCATGGGAAACATAAAAAGTACTTCTGTTATCATCTATGGAGTACTCAGGAGCATAAGGAGGAACTATTCTTGATTTATCTATTGATAGGACCAGAGGAAGGAGAGAAACTCGATTGGCTGGAAGAAGAGAAAAGAAGACTCTATCAACTATATCCAGACATGGAGTGCACAACATACTTTGGCGGAGATGAAGATGGAACAAAGCTATCTCAAACGCTATCTCAAAGTTCTCTTTTTGCATCCTTTCGTCTCGTAATATTCAAGCATTATGAGAATGTCAAAAAGACAGATGCCGTTGCACGTGTAATGGCAGATTTTGCTTCCGACAATCAAGATGATGCAGAATTGATAGTGCTTTCTTCCGAAACATCCACATCCTCTTTTCCAAAAGAAGTTGTTGATAAGGCAAAGAACTCCACATTGAAATTCTGGGAGATGGATGAAAACAAGAAGAGAATGTGGATTCGAAACAATGCCAAAAAGGAAGGTTTTTCGATCACAAACGATGCTATAGAAGAGATTCTATATAGCGTTGACAACAACACAGCCGAGATGAAGAACCTACTTTCGTCTTTGATCCTCTTTTTGCGCTTAAATGATAAATCAGCATCCTCAATTACCCTCGATAGCATTGAGACATATATCTCAAGAACAAGAGGCGAAAATGGATTTACACTCTTCAAGGCAATTGCAGAAAGAAATCTAGAACAATCTTTGTTGATTGCATCATCCATTCTCTTGAATGATACAAGAGAGGCTATTCCTGCGTTCACAACAGTTGCAAACCAATTCAGACTCTTGGAATCATGCTTGGAGATGCAAGCAAAAAGAATCCCAGAGCGTGAGATTTTCAAGAATGCAACATACGTTTCTACATCATCATACTCGAGAAACATTCCTGGAGTATTCTTCAAATATCAAGATACATTTAGGTGTGGAATGAGAAACTACACTCTAGAGGATGTAAGGAACATCATTCTATATATGGGCGAAATGGATAGCGAGATCAAGAGCGCATCTACTGAGATGATGAAGCTCATGTTTGAAACCGTTATCTATGACATCATTGCAAACAAGGGCAAAAAGCTCGATATCACACTTGAACCAACAGTACTTTAGAAGTTCAGCTTTCTAAGGATTCTTTCAGCTACAGGAAGTGGGATACTTGCCCCCTTTGCAAGCTCTTCTGCACTCAGTGCCAGGATATTCTCGACACTAGCATACTTTTGCATAATGCGTTTTGATCTGACTTTTCCCACACCCTCGATTGATTCAAGAAGTGAGAAAGAGGCTTCCTTGCTTCTCATTCTTTGGTTGAAGGAAGTTGCAAATCTATGGCATTCATCTCTTACTGCGATCAGCACTCTCAATCCGGGATTAGAGTGATCTAGAGCAAGCACATAGTGGTCTGGGAAGACTATCTCTTCATGTTCTTCCGCAAGTCCCACAACCGGGATATCCAAATCAAGAGCACTTAAGGACTCGATAGCAGCACCTACTTGTCCAATACCACCATCGACCATAATCAGATCTGGCATAGGACTACCCTCTTTTTGAAGTCTTGCATATCGCCTATAGACAGCTTCACGCATTGACTGGAAGTCATCGATTCTTCCATCGAGGGTCTTCATTGAAAAATGCCTATATTCCTTATTCGATGAATTTCCATCCCTGAAAACTATCAAGGATGCAACTGTATATTTACCAGCAAGCTGTGCAATATCGAATCCCTCGATATGACGAGGAAGATTCTCGAGTCCACAGATATTCTGAAGCTCAGTCAAAGCAGGAGTGTTATCGATCTCCTTCAATCTCTTCTCGACATCTCGTGTTGCATTCTCTCCTGCCATCCTAAGAATTCTGAAATGTTTACCTTCCTTAGGAACAGATACGAATATAGGAGAATTCAACTCCTTTGAAAAATACTCAGAAAGAAGAGTTGTATCGATATCATGGGATACAAACAGCTCTCCAGGAAGAGTATCTCCATCGCTATAATATTGGATCAAGAACGAAAGAAGTGTCTCAGTCTCATCACCCAAGCACTCTGCTCTATACAGCGCTTTACCAATTAGACGCCCAGAACGGAATTGCATCAAGGATATTGTACATAGATATGCACGCATTTCGATTGCAGCATAGTCTCTGGAATCGGTGCTAGAAACGTCTTCAACAAGCTGATTTTCCTGCATCTCTACCAAGGATTGCATCAAATCTCGCTTTTGAGCCGCTGTCTCGAAATCCAATTCTTTACTAGCATCCATCATTTCTTTCTCTATCTTCTTGATAATCGACGAATCATCACCAGAAAGAAACTTCTCTACTTGATTGACATATTCTTGGTAGTCCTTTGGCGAGATCGCTCCAATACAAGGACCAGAGCACCTATGTATATGGTAGTACAAACAAGGAGTATCACGTTTTTTTAATTGTCCTGAGCATAAGCGCAAAGGAAAAGTCTGTTCTACAAGATTCAAGTATGCATTCAGCCTCTTCTCTGCAGGATATGGCCCATAGTACTTGGATCCATCCTTTATAATACGCCTTGTCTTGAATACTCTCGGATAATCTTCATTTGTAATTCTTATTACAGGATAGCTTTTACCATCCTTAAGAAGGATGTTGTAATGAGGATTATATTGCTTGATCAGATTGTTCTCCAAGACCAATGCTTCATACTCATTACCTGTGATGATGTAATCTATCTTATATATCTTCTCAACAAGAGCAGCTGTCTTTGCATTTCTATTAGGAAGGAAATAAGAAGTAACCCTACGTTTCAGATGTTTGGCTTTGCCAACATATATAACGGTTCCTTCTTTATCTTTCATCAAATAACATCCAGGATTATCTGGAAGTGCCTTTGCTTGTTCTCTTGCTGATTCCATGTATAAAAAATACCATCAAAGAGCAAAATAATCCATTTGATGGACTCAAATCGCCAATACTCATAGAATGAATACATGAGCGCTTTTGATGATATTTATGATAGATTGCCAATAGAGACAAAAAAGAATCTTGATTCTCTTTTTTCATCCATTCACTTCTCTACACAAGAGAAACTAGAGATAGTTAAGGAAGAAGCAGACCTTAGACAATGGAAAGAGGAATCTTTTATATCAAGAGTCAATCTGGATAAGATCAACAACAAGCCTGATGGCAGAGCTCATGAGCGATACATGAAAGCATTAAGAGAGCATATGCACAGACTGCGCTCTAGTGAGACAGACTACTTTAATTTCATGCCAGAGCGAAAGCCTCATCCCAAGACGAAAGCTGTTGTTGAAGATAGTGCAATCCTATTAGGAAAATGCCCATGCCCTGTTGATGGAGAAAAGACCCGTTGTTGTAAGCTACGCACACTGGACGCTGTACAGCAATGTTCATTTGGATGCGCATATTGCTCAGTGCAAGCATTCTATAATGAAAATCAAATCCGTGTTGTAGATAATCTCAAGGCAAGACTAAGCTCAATGCATATCGATGACGATGTATGGCACATTGGCACAGGACAAGCCTCAGATTCTCTTCTTTGGGGAGATGATTTTGGAACACTAACTGCACTATCGGATTTTGCAAATGATCATCCTGAGATAATCATAGAGCTAAAAAGCAAAGCCAAGCGCGATGTCTTTGACAGAAAGTATCCACGAAACATGATCTTCTCATGGTCTTTGAATGCACCTACCATCATAGAAAAAGAAGAGCATCTAACTGCAACACTAATCGAAAGATTGGAGTGTGCGGAGAAAGCTCGTGATAATGGAAACCTTGTAGGATTCCATATCCATCCAATGTTCTATTTCAAAGGATGGCAAGATGAATATGCATACATTGCCAACGAGATTGAAAAGCGTTTCTCTCCAGATGATATCTGCATGATCTCAATGGGAACCTTAACGTTCACAAAAGCAGTCTTAAAGCGATTAAGAGAGCTAGGAGAAGAATCAAAAGTACTACAGATGGAGCTTACACCAGCTGCAGGAAAGTTCTCATATCCACTAGATGTAAAGAAGAAAATGTTCTCACATGTTGCATCTTCTTTCTTCAAAGACTTTAGAGATAACATCTTCTTCTATCTATGTATGGAAGACCCTACCCTATGGCTTCCTGTTCTCAATAGAGAGTACTCATGCGATAAAGACTTCGAACTTGATATGAAGCGTTCATACTTTGAAAAAGTAAACAGAAAATAATTTTTAACACAACGAATGAAAAATTTATGTGCTAAATCAAGTTGAAAAACAACAAGAATCATTATAACAACCATAAAGAGCCTAAAAACCTGCTGTATTGAATGAAAATATGGCAGGTTTTCTATTTTCATAAA
>CAKQTE010000064.1 GCA_934276485.1 uncultured Spirochaetales bacterium
CTCAGAAGGAGGACCTTCAAGTGCGAAGCCTGTTCTTTGGAAATTGACAGGGACGAAAATGCCGCAGTCAATCTGAAGAACGAAGGCTTAAGGATGCTTAATAAATTAGAAGTGGTTTAGGCCACTAATAAATAACTGAGGCTGGGCGGGCCTCAGAGGTTCGAGATGGAGTAAGATGCCTTCGGGTGCATTCATCGCTTGCAGGGCCAAAATCCAACAGGCTTTAGCCGTTGGAGTACGTCAAAAATCTTGCAATGCTTATTTCTGACCAATGTATGCATACAACAAAAGTTGCAGTGTTTTCGGATGAAGATAATACGGAATTCTTGGATGCAAGAGAGTTTAAAGGTTTCCATTCTGAAACAGCTGGATGAGTGTTTGTTTAATTTGGGACTTTACAATCGTACAAGAGCTACTATAGAAGGATTCCTTAGAGTGGAATATGTTGATTATCCAGAAGAAGCATATGCGCTGCGCTTTTAAATGCACTTATGCATAAGGATTATAGCTATAGTGCAAGCATAATCATTAATTTGAATTCATCCTGCATCGAGTTCATAAACATCGGAGGATTAGCTTTTGGATTATCTAGCGACGATATTAAGATAGGAAAATCTGTGCCTCGCAATGAAATGCTTTTTAATCTATTACATAGGTTAAGACTCGTAGAGTCAAATGAAACAGGAATCAGAAGAATCTATTCTTTGTATAGAGACTGTATTAGCAATCCAGAAATATATGTTGCCCTTAATTCTTTCAGACTTGTTCTTCCAAATATGAATGCATAATTAACATGCTCAAACGGATTGTGAGCTTTTTGGGCTAGTTATAGATATAATCATCTACTGCCAAGTAGACAGTAGATGATTATGGATTTATGTCCTATTATTCAGGAATTGACACAAGGCAATAATCACAATTTACAACAATAAAGAGATATTACTATGTTTCCCTAAAGCAGATTCTGTGCTCTTGCCATTGTTAACGAAATAAATATCAACCCAAAGCAACTGTACAGGCCTCACCATTGATGAATACGATAAATATTTTTGGTTCTGTACCCTGTTCAAAAAAACTGATAATGGTATTTATCTCGCCTTTGGCTTCTTCGTAAGTTATATTTAAATAAGCTCCGCCTATAACTATTCCGTTTAGTATCCCTTTTTCATTTCCATCTTCACCTAGGACCTTAACGTTTTCATATATAAAGTAAGAGTCATTTACTTTTGTAAACCCTTCTGGAGGTGTGGTTGATGTATTTATGCTATTCATGTCTAAAAATATTTTAGTGTAAATGTTAAATTGGTTTGTTGTTGCTTCTGGTATAGTTTGTGTTGGATCTTGATAAGGTGGAACTTGATATTTGTGTATAAGACACTTATCACCATTGATAGTAATCTCTGCATTTTTGCCGTTTCTTTCGATAGTCCCAGAAACTGTATATGTTTTACCTTTTACATCTTCAAAAGATAAATTAATGGATATCTCAGTTTTTGTATCTTTAAAAGTACCACTTAATGTACCTTCAAAATCATTGTAAGCATCGTCAATATCAACATCACTAAATGTGTAGACGTCGTTATCAAGGCTTACACCTTCAATTGTATCATCCATATTTAAAAAGGACTGTCTATATAATTCTTGAAGTAGAAAAAGCTGTTCGGTAGTCGCTTTTGGTGCAGTGGTTGTGCCTGAATCAGGAATTGTAGGCTCGCTGACAGAACCTCCTGTATTAGAACCCGTATCAGGCGTAGGTGTTTTATTATCACAAGCCGTAAAAACAAATAAAACGAGGGTGATAGCCAAAAGGCATACTAATGCTTTTTTCATATAAAGCTCTCCTTTTTTTGTATGGGATTTGGTCTACACAGATTAAGGGGGGGTAGTACTCCTGTCAAGCAAATTTTACGTATGAATGACTAGTAATTTACAATGTTGTATAAATTTACAGATTCCATAGGAGACTCTCATTTTAATTTGCTAATAAGCTTGGCATCTGTAGTTTAAATTCTACATTGAAAGATTGCATCTCCATTCCTGTGGCCGGATCTCTGGTTTTCTATAATCACTAGGATGTTTTGTTCCAACGAGAGGCTTAGTGCAAACCTTTTGAGCGTCTGTGACCATTGAAATGATTACAGGATTGGTAGGTGCAGAAGTGCTGTTATCGTAAGATGTGAAGACAAATAAATCGATGGTTATAGCTCAAATTGTTTGGTTGATATATTTCTCATTATTAAGCCTACCTTTCCGGTTGGATAATAGCGTTTTATTTTATAAAAATAATGGAATCTTAATAGTAGGGATATAGTCATGGCTAACACCATTATGCTATAAGAAAACGTTGCAAAAAAAAGGACTGAACATTTCATAAATTCGTTCATTTAGCTTAAATTCATGAACATCTTTTGACTTGGTTTTTACGGCTTTTTGTACTGACTGCAGAGAATGGTAACTCGCAGCAAAAGCTATTGAAAAGGAGGCGCATGAAAACGTAAATCATGCGACTAAAAATGAAGAAGATTATTACACTTTCTTTGGTATTCCTACTTTCTCTCGGATATCTAATGGCAGGAGATTCAGCTGCCCTAAACCTAGCTTACAAGCCAGAGATTGAAGATGCATCATTCTTGGGTCTATCAGCATCTGAAATTAGCTTTACAGCTGGTGGAACTCCAAATCTGGATGATACTCATAATGCAATACTAAGTAAGAATGGTTCCTATACCCTTTACCTAGGATGGCAATATCGTCAGTCAGATCCTCATGAAACAAATCTAAGAGTATTTTTGCAGTCTGCTAATGGAAGAATCCTTCAGAGTGGAACAGATTCTAAAGAGATTTCTTATGATATCTCAGTAGGATCAATTATAAGTGCAAAGAATTCTATCGCTCATACTGCTACTTTTGATGCAAGTGGACTTACAAATCCTACAGGTGGATGTAATTTGGCTATTCAAAATACAGTGGAAGAAGGTACTGGACTATATCCATATGAATTCTGGGGATGTGTTCCAGTAACAGTTGCTCTTGATGATCATGTATGGTCTGAGTATAAGAACGCTACATATACAGATACCATTACAGTTTCTGTATTTGTTGAGTAAGACTATTTCACATAGTTATTTTGATAAAAAGAGAAGGTGCCATTTTGTTTTGACACCTTCTTCTTTTATGGTTAAAGTCCTAGTATTTCTTTAGCTTCTGCTTCTGTAAGAGTCTTATGATAGAAAATATCATAGTACTCTTGAGTCTTGGCAACGATATCTACATCGTATGCTTCAGGATTAAGGATGTTTCCTAGCCAATAGATACCTATGAATCTATTTGTTGCAGGAGGAGTATCCAAGAAAGAATATGGAGTACTTGGAATCAAGTAAACGCGTCCATTCTTTACAGCTTGTAGCTCTTTCCAGGTGGCGCTTGTTGTAACTGTCTGATAAGCTTCCTCGTTTCCAAGTAATATCACCTCTGGATCCCATAGATAGATCTGCTCAAGTGAGATATTACCATTTGATTTTGTAAATGATTTAGGAACGATGTTATTTACACCAATGTATTCAATTACCTCTCCATGGAAAGAACCTGTTTCAACGCCCTGCAGTCCATCGGATGCAGAAGAGTAGTAGAGGTTAGTATTGATCTTGTCTCTATTGGCTTTACCCATATCGAGAGCATCTCGTGAGAATGTTGCTAAACGCTTTGCCTGTTCTTCTTCAGAAAGGATATCACCAAGCATTGTGAACATCTTGTCGGCATTATCTAGGTAACCTTCAACGAAGATTACAGGAATTCCGATATTAGCACTAAGTTCATCTAGCTCTTTGGCCATATCTTCCTTACTTCCCTTGATTTCACCAACATCTATAATGACTTCAGGATCTGCTGCAATCAGAGCTTCCTTATTGAGGTTAGCTTTCTTTCCATAGAATGTTCCAAATACAGGAAGCTTTGCAATCTCAGGCAAGAATACATCCATTGCACTTTGGCTAATCTTTGAAGACCAACCAACCATCTTATCTGGAGCGACTGCATAGATAGCAAGCTGTGCTACGTTTCCGCTTGGTGCAACTCTTGTGATATTAGCTGGAATTTCAACTTCTCTTCCAAGAGAATCGACATAGATTCTTGACTCAATTTCTTGGTTTTGCTTTTCAACTGCAGCCTGTGCAAATACAGTTGTAAGTGCAACCAGTAACAAGAGCATTATCAATAAGGGTTTTTTCATTTATTATCTCCCATTTCTATTTCAAAGATTGTTATATCCTTTTTGTTTTTAAGCATTATTGGATAGCCAGGAATCGGGCATAATCTGAGACACTTCCTTTTCTCATTCCTGATATCATCCTTGTAGTAGGATTGTAGAAATAGCTCAGCTTCTTCCTCGTCAACAAAAGGTTGATTAAAAGGAATAGTCATAGGACGGATGGTATAATCAGCATCTACACTATCCAGATAGTCCATGATTTCCTCTGGTGGCACATGGCGCGCAGATCCGCCTCCTGTGACATAGATGATCTTCCGTCTTGCAATACGAGAAAAAGATTCAAAGTTGTTGTTTCTAGATAGCTTTCCAAAGAATACGCATACAAGAACATCGCACATTTCGTTTTCTGTGAAGATATCTTTCAATTCAAATAGATTGCTATCAAAATGGGAGGATGCAAAAGCAATGGCTTTTTCATCAATGTCATAACCTTTGATATTCTTGATTCCCTTGGTATAAAGTGCATTTGTAAGATAACCAAGTCCTGAGCCTGCTTCTATTACCTTGTCTTTCTTTCTAATCGATTGGGATAGTATGGACGCAAGAATACTATGAAATTGAGAGTATTCACTTGCTCTTTCGTACCAGGAGATTCTTTCGTCATTCCACCAATTTACTTTGGAACACATATGATCCTCCTATTAGAGCCAGTATCAATCTCCGATAGATACAAATCTCGTCCATATAACATGGATAGTCTCTTACCATCCTTAAGTTCTTCTTTATCTGGATAGTATTCAGAGTGCCCATCATCAAGAATCAATACAGATGTGCTTAAATGAAAAGCTTGTTCTGGATTATGTGTCGAAAACAGGATTGTATATCCATTCTGTCTTAGCTTTTCAGCACTCTCTAACACTAATAGTTGATTTGAGTAATCAAGAGCAGATGTAGGCTCATCCAGAAGAAGAACCCTGGACTCCTGGGTCAATGCTCTTGCAATTATTGCAAGCTGCTTTTCTCCACCTGATATCTTAGCCATTGATTTATTCATCAAATGCTTGATTCCCATCAATTCAATTGATTCTATTGCTTTGTCGTAATCTTCCTTCTTAGGACGAGAGAATGTCGAAATTTGAGGAGCTCTTCCCATTACAACCGAGTCCAATACTGTTGTTGGGAATGCCATCTCAGAGTATTGTGGGATATAAGCAATGAGCTGTGCTCTTTCCTTATATGAAATAGAATCAAGATTCCTACCATCTATTTCTATCTTCCCACCATTAGGCTTTAGAAAGCCCAATAAGAGCTTAAGGAGGGTAGTCTTACCAGAACCATTTCTTCCAAGAAGTGCTATCGACTCACCATCTTTCAAGGAAAACGACACATCTTTCAGAACAACATGTTCGTGGTAACTAAAAGCAAGGTTCTCTACATTAAATAGCATCTTCCCTCCTTCCTTGACGTAGGATCAAGTATAGGAAGAATGGAGCTCCAACAATGGATGTCAAAATACCAATAGGAACTTCTGATGTGCTGATCATACGAGAAATCGTATCGACAAGAATCAAGAAAGAAGCACCTAAGAATATTGATGAAGGAATCGTCTTTCTAGTATTACAACCAAGGATCATTCTAACGATATGTGGAATCACAAGACCTATCCAACCAATAACACCAGATATTGCAACTGAAGATGAGATCATCAAACTAGATGCAAGAATAACGATTGTTCTAATTACTCTTGTGTTGGTTCCTAGTGATCTTGCTTCTTCTTCTGATAGTGAGAGGATGTTGATCTTCCACGATAGTGTGTAGATAACTATCATGGAAACAATCATTGGAATGAATGTTATAGCAACATCCTTGAAGGTAGCTCCAGCAAGAGACCCCATCAAGAAATATGTGATATTAGGAAGAGTATCATTAGGGTCAGCAACAAGCTTTACAAAACTTGTGAGAGCAGAGAACAATGAACTGATCATTATTCCTCCAAGCACATATCCCAATATCTGATTGTGCTTAACTCGCGATGAGATGATCATCACGAGTCCTACTGATAATAGACCAAACAAGAACGCACATCCATTAACAAGGATATTTGGCAGTCCTAATAGAAGAGCAAGAGCTGCTCCAAAGCCTGCACCACTTGTGGTTCCCAGTACATCTGGTGATACCATTGGATTATGAAATATTGTCTGGAAGGTTAAGCCTGCAAGGGACAGGCCTGCACCAACTAAAGAGCCTGCAAGTAGGCGAGGAAGACGTATGTTGATTACAACTATCTCAGCTTGCCTAGACCAAGTGTGTTCAATAGGGAATATCTTTGATAGCAAAATCCTGATTAGCGTTATTGGATCTACTGGATAGCGTCCAAAGGAAAACGAAAGAATGAATATCAAGATATATAGAAATACAAATGCTACTACAGCAATAGATTGATTGTGCTTTGATCTAATCATTGGAAATATCTCCTGAAGATAGCACTGATCTCACTATTGCATTCACTCTCAAACGCTCTATATTTCTTTAATAGTTCTCGTCCTTCGTCTGTAAGTGTTGCAGAGCCACCGCCACCAATACCGCCTTTAGTGCGATTGACAATCTCAGAACCAAGGCCAGTACTGGCATTTCTGATCATCATCCATGCTTTCGAATAGCTAAGTCCCATCTTTGCAGATGCATTTCTTACGCTTCCTGTCTCTTCTATATCTTCTAATAATTCAGCTACTCCTGGTCCAAAGAAGATGAAATCATCTTTTTTCAGCATTAGCTTATTAGCGAATGTTATTTTCGTGTTCATCGCTAATCATTGTATTTCCATTAATAAAATGGCGCAAGAAGAATATAAAAAAGTTTATTCCTATATAAAAGCTAGGTAGAAGAATACCGTCATTAGGATATATATAGATATATATGACATTTGATTACGAGGATTTTCTATGGGCATTAAGGATAAAGAATGGGAAAAGATATTCCAATCATTGAATATTTTACAAGAGATAAAAGCTAAAGGTGAATTTAATATTACTAGCAAGGATTTAAAAGAAGTTGGAAAGATTCATCATATATCAATAGAACCAAGATTGATGATTAAGCATGATACATCAAAACAAAGACCTAAAATAATGGCAGATAACAATCTTAGTATCCTTAGTTTGACTAATACAGAGTGGAAAATTGCACCTTTTGATGCTTATTACAAAGTTGAGGATAAAGTATCTGATTATATTTTCCATAGATTCCTTAATACTTTTGAAACCTTTTCAATAGACTCTTTAAATAATGAAACAACCCAATTGAACTATGCATTTATTTCCGGAATATTGAACGATTTTGTAGAAGATATTCTAATCGAAACTACATCAGGTAAGAGAAGAGTTTCTGAATTTGAGTATGATATAAATAATGTTAACCATACTGGCACGATTCATATGAAAGTAAAAGGAGCACAGGCTGAGATCGATAAAGTCTATGAAGGTAATAATGCTATATATGTTGTTGAAGCAAAACAAGCAGAATATCCAGACTTTTTAATCAGACAACTTTATTATCCTTATCGAGATATTAAATCATCAACAAGAGTCACAAAGCCTGTTATTCCAATTCATATCATTTATGATTCTAAGTTGTATCTATTTGAGAAATATGAATTTGTGGATGAAAAAAATTATAATTCTTTGAAGTTACAAAAACAGTTGGCAGTAAAAATATCTGAAGAACATACTAAGGATGAACTGTGTCAGATTATACAATCAACTAGAGTAAGGAGGGAGCCATCCATTACTTTCCCTCAAGCGAACAATGTTGTTTTGTTCGTTAGGCTTCTGAAGTTTTTGAAAAAAAGTAAAACAGCAAAGGAAATTGCTGAATATATACACTATGATGTACGACAGGGTGCATATTACGGTACAGCATTACTATATTTGAACTTTGCAAAAAAGGAAAATGACAAGTATAAAGCAAAGACCTGCGATGAAATAGATTTTGAAATGCGTTTTGCAAAAGCTTTGGCATCATTGCCAATCTTTAGGGCTATATTAGAGGAATCTATCAAAGCTAATGAGTTAATATCCTCGGAAAGAATTGAAGCTATTATATTCTCAAATAGAAAGGATATAACCGATAATACAATTTCTCGTCGTGCTAATTGTGCTTATAAATGGTGCGAGTATGTTCTTCGAGCATTTGGGTATGTATGATTTTTGAGTAATTATTTAGAATTTTTCAAAAATATATTGTATCTATTCCAGAGCTCGAATAGAATAATACCACGAGGAAAAATCATGGAATATGTGTCAGCAAGAGAAAAAGGGGATATGTGGGGTATTTCCCAAAGAAGAGTTTCTGCTTTGTGTGCAGAAGGAAGAATAGAAGGTGCTAAGTTTGTTGGCAATATGTGGATTATACCTCAGAATGCAGAAAAGCCAATTGATCCAAGATGTCAAATTGAAGATAAAAACAAAATGATTCCATTTGTTAAATGGGCTGGTGGAAAGAGACAGATTCTATCAGAATTAAAGAGTAGAATGCCATCTTCTTTTGATAGGTACTATGAACCATTTGTTGGAGGTGGTGCACTATTCTTTGATCTGGAATTACCAAGAGTAACTATCAATGACATTAATCAGGAATTGATCGCTGTATACAGAAGTTTGAAAGATGAAGAGTTGTATCAAAATCTATTAAAAAGACTGGATGCTTATCAAGAAGAGCATAACAAATGCTCAACTGTGGAAGAAGCTCAGGAGTTCTTTTATTCAATCAGAAAGATTGACCAGGAGATCATATATGAAACCCTTCCTTTGTATGAGAAAGCAGCAAGGATGATATACCTAAATAAGACTTGCTTTAATGGATTATATAGAGTCAATGCCAAGGGATATTTCAATGTTCCTTTTGCAAAGAAACTACCAGTAACTTTATATTCAATCGATAACTTTGAAAAGATTCATAAATACATGACTAATAGTGATATTGAAATCACATCAACAGATTTCAAATCTGCTCTTAAGAATGCAAAGAGTGGGGACTTTGTCTATTTTGACCCACCTTATGACAAAATCAAAAAAGAAAATGAACTCTCTACAAGCTTCACATCCTATGCAAAGGATGGTTTTGAAGAGAAAGAACAGATAGAACTAGCAGATCTATTCAAAGAGCTCTCTTTAAAGGGTGTATATTGCATGCTCAGCAATCATAATACAGATTTAATCCAGAATTTGTATAAAGATTTCAATATCGATGTTATTAATGCTCGTCGTGCAATTAATAGTATTGGCTCTGGTAGAGGACCTGTTGAGGAAGTGATTATTAGAAACTATGAATAATAAAACCTGCTCGCTTCCAATTGATAATTTACCAAAACGTTCAATTAAAAAGTTGTCTGCTGAATGCGCAATTATTGAAGGTGATAGTTTTCGCATTTTAAAGAAATTACCAGACAAGTCTATTAATTTAGTATTTGCAGATCCTCCATATTTTCTTTCTGATGGAGGAATAACTTGTAATTCAGGGAAGATGGTTTCCGTTAATAAAGGCAAGTGGGATGAAGCTATTGAAATAGACAAAAAGATCTCTTTTAACCGAAAATGGCTGAAAGAGGTATATCGTGTACTTGCCGATGATGGAACACTATGGATTTCTGGAACATTTCATATTATTTATGCAATTGCTGTTGCTTTGGAAAAAGAACATTTTAAGATAATTAATAATGTTACTTGGCAGAAAACAAATCCACCACCTAACATTGCTTGTAAAACATTTGTTCATTCAACGGAAACCGTTTTATGGGCAAAAAAGGCAGATTCTAAAAAATATACTTTTAATTATCTTGATATGAAGCTTGAAAATGGTGGTAAGCAAATGAAAGATGTATGGTCATCTTCCTTAACTCCACATCGAGAGAAAATATTTGGAAAGCACCCTACGCAAAAACCTCTGTTTTTACTAAACAGAATAATACAATCATCGTCAAAAGAAGGCGATGTTGTTTTAGATCCATTTGCTGGTAGTTTTACGACAGGAGTAGCTGCTTTAAGCCAAAATCGAAAATTCATTGGTATTGAAAAAGAACATGAATATGTTGAAATTGGCCTAAAGCGTATTTCAAATTTATTGTGATTATTTCAATTTAGAAATAATGCCTCCTTCCAGGTCTGCAATATTATAGATTGTATCTAGAACATCAAAGGTTTCTTCTAGATTATGTCTTGCACTTTGCCAACCATATCCATCTGTAAACCAAACAAATTCAGCATTGATTATATGTTGTGCTTCAAGTGCAAGAGTTTTGTAGCTCCTTGCCGTTTCATTTAGTTTTGAACCACCAGAACCATAGAAGTTGGTTTCAATAAGATAAACAGTTGAAGGTGATTTGATAACAAAATCAAATCTTTTCTCTGTCTTTCCATTGTTAGATAGGGCTGATAAATCTATTTCCCATTTCTTTGTTATTTCTGAGAGCTTCATTTCTTTGAAATAGTTAACATTTTTAATGTAACCTGCTTTTTGGATATAGCTTTCAACTAGATCTTCCATTAGGTGTCCACCGCGGTTCTTCCTGCCATTTGAATCAAGACCTGTTTCAACGCCTAATACATAATCAACAAGGTTGTTGACTAAGTGATTAGCTAACATATCAAATAAGCCTGTTTTTCTCATGAATTCCTTGTATTGCTCTATTGAATAATTAAATCTGTTGAAGTTATAGGTGAAAGCTCCATCCTTGTCCTGTGCATATATTTCATTTTCTCTTACAGCTAAAAGAATAGGGATACATTTCAAGCATTCAGGATATCTTTTAAGAATTGTTTCAAATTCTGATTCAATATTCTTTGATCCGACAAGAGCATTTAGGATATTAAGTTCTATTTTGATTCCATCTACATTTCTTACGACTTTATCAAAATCAATGTAATAGTTGTATGATGCAATTGTGGCTCTAAAAGACTTAAGCCATTCATTAAAATCACGTTTCATTTCTTCCTCCACAATAAACGATTGTAACAGAAAAAAAGTTCTTTTAGCAAAAATCAGAGATTTTGCCTTTATAAGGTAAGGAGTGTTCGAATGATTTACTGTGGAAACTGTATTGAACAAATGAAATCGCTTAAGAGTGGCTCTGTAAATTTAATCTTTGCAGACCCACCTTACTTCTTATCTAATGGTGGCCTTTCTATTAATAGTGGAAAGGTTGTATCCGTAAACAAGGGCGAGTGGGATAAGAAAGAAAACTATGATGATGTGCGAAAGTTCACATATGATTGGCTAAAAGAATGTAATCGATTGTTGATGGATGACGGTTCTATGTGGATTAGTTGTACACATCATAATCTTTATGATTTGAAAAGTTCTATTGAGAAGTTGAATATGAAAATAATCAATGTTGTGATATGGAACAAAATGGATCCTCCTCCATTGATTTACAAGACTAGATTCAAATTTTCTTATGAGATGATTATTTGGTGTTCTAAAGGGAAGTCTCATTTCTTTGATTATCAGGCTATGTTTAAGGAACATCATGAAGAAATGACTGATGTATGGTTGATGCCTGCCGTCTCGAAGAATGAAAAACTTCATGGTTATCATCCAACTCAGAAACCCGAGTGTCTTTTGGAACGAATTATCAAATGTTCTTCCAAAGTAGGCGATGTGGTTTTGGATCCTTTTTCTGGAAGTGGTACAACCTGTGTTGCAGCTAAAAGACTTGGACGTAAATATATTGGAATTGAATTAAATCCAAAGTATTGTGAAATAGCCAATTTAAGACTAGCTGATATTAAATAGAACCATAGCGGGGCTCTTCACAGGGCCCTGTTTCTTTGACTCTATCTATCTTTGTATTTGTTTTATTCCATTACGTATTCTAAAATATATAGCTATGGAATTATATAAATCACTTGCTGCCTTAATCGAAGGTAAAGCACTAATTGCAATAACAGGAGGTGGTGGAAAGACCACTCTTATGGAGAATTTGGGAGAGTATCTTAAGAAAGAGGGATACTCAGTACTTATTACTACAACAACTAAGGTTGCATCTCCTGTTTTTCATGATTACAAGGTAGACTTTGTTTATTCGGATGGCTCAGTGTTCTCTCATGCTGCTAAAAAGGGAGAGTCTGTCTTCTATGCCTCTCGTAGTTATGATAGCAAAAAGTGGATGAGTCCAGAGCTTAGTGAGATAGAGATATTGTCGCAGCTTTATGATGTTGTTATCTATGAAGCAGATGGGTCTAGAGGGCTTCCTTTGAAATATCATAATTGGAGAGATCCTGTTGTTCTTCCTTCTACAGATATCGTAATTGGTGTTATGGGTATGTGGGGCATTGGATACAAAGCATACGAAATGTGCTTTGGTGATGGTTCTGATACCATAATCGACACTTCTTATTTAAATGAATATATTCGCTCAGAAGAGGGTCTTAAGAAGGGTATGGATTATTCTGATGTGAAGATGTTTCTCTTCAATGGCGCTGAGAGCGCAACAGAAGAGCAGATGAAGGCTTTGAAAGCCATTACAATGCCTGCTGGTTTTATTGGCTATATCGCATCAGAAAAGGAGAATATCCTATATGAAACTCTTTGAGCGCTTGGCACTGGCAGAACGCTATTCTGAGCCTTGTGCTGTATTGACGCTTATAGCTATAAATGGAAGTGCGCCTCGTACAGAAGGTCGCATGGCAGTATTCTCTGATGGTTCTAGCGTTGGAACAATCGGTGGTGGTGCGATGGAACGCAATGCTGTTAAGGAAGCTATTCGTGTTATTAAAAGTGGTAAGTCTCGACTTGTGAAACTTAAAGTAAGGAATGATAGTATGGCAGATGTATATATAGATGTTCCTATCAAGGATAGAAATGTTTTGATAATTGGAGCGGGGCATGTTTCAAAGGCTGTTTCCAAACTCTTTGAATTTCTTTCATGGCACGTTACAGTATTGGATTCTAGGCCTGAAGTTGTTGATCCTGATGATTTTCCTAATGCAATGGTGGTACTTGATGAGAACATTGAAAATGGATTTAAACAAATCCCTGTTGACTCAAATACTGCAATCGTAATTACAAATCCAGAAGATGGATCAAAGTTAATGCCTCTTTTGGAAAAGTGTGGTGCATTTTATATTGGAATGCTTGGTTCTAGAAAGAAGGATTTCTCTAAATATAAGTTTCTACATGCTCCTATGGGGTTGGACTTAGGAGGAGAGACTCCGGAGGATGTTGCTCTTTCTGTTACATCTGAAGTTGTAGCATGTTTTAACAAGAAAAATGGTAAGCCTAATAATGAGTTTAGAAATAGACTTGTTATTGTTCGTGGGGCAGGAGATCTTGCAACTGGAACAATCATCAAACTCTTTAATGCTGGATACAAAGTTATTGCTCTCGAGTGTGATAAGCCAACTGTCATTAGGCGTACTGTTGCTTTTGCATCTTGCTATTACTCTGGTGAGATTGAAATAGAAGGCGTAAAGGGAGTACTTGCTAAGGATATTCCGGATGCACTCAATATCATGGACAGGGGAGCGCTTCCTGTTTTGGTAGATCCAAAGGGAGACGCTATCAAGACATTGAAGCCTTGTGTTGTTGTTGATGCAATTCTTGCAAAGAAGAACCTTGGTACAACTAAGGATATGGCAAATCTTGTAATTGGTTTAGGTCCTGGATTCTGTGCAGGCGAGGATGTGGACTTGGTAATTGAAACAAAGAGAGGGCACTCTCTTGGACGAATTATCACAAAGGGTCCTGCTATTGCAAACTCAGGTATTCCAGGCGTGATCGCAGGCTATGGAAAGGAGAGAGTAATACACTCTCCTTCTAATGGTGTATTCAAGGGTGTGAATAAGATAGGTGATATCGTCTCAAAAGGAGACGTTATTGCTTATGTTTCCTCTACTCCAGTCATTGCAACTATCGATGGATGCCTAAGAGGATTGTTGCATGATGGCTTGGAGGTTCCAGAGGGATTCAAGATTGCAGATATAGATCCAAGAGGTAAGGATGCTGAATGGACTACCATCAGTGATAAAGCCAAGGCAATTGGAGGTGGAGTATTAGAGGCTGTAGATAGTTTCTATGCTCATCTGTAATTGTATGAAAGCCATATTTTTGATAGGCTTTTATCTATGGAAAATAAATCACTTCTTAATGAAATAAAGCTAGTTAGAGAGGCCTCTCGTGCTCTTGCTACAAGCACTGATAGCGAGCGTAAGGAGGCTTTGGAAATAGTTGCCAATGCCCTTATTGACAATAAAGCTTATTTGTTTGCCGAAAACGAAAAGGATTTAGCATCTGCTAAAGCCAATGGCATTAGCTCTGCTATCTATCATCGCCTTGTTTTCTCCTCTGATAAGCTAGATTCTGTAGTAAAAGGACTACGTGAACTTGCATCTCTTCCCGATCCGATAGGTAGAACAAGAGAAAAGAGAGAGCTAGATGAGGGATTTATCCTAGAAAAGAGAACTTATCCACTAGGCGTAATTGGTATGATCTTCGAAGCACGCCCAGATGCTCTTGTGCAGATAGCGGGGCTTGCCCTTCGCTCTGGAAATGGCATTATCCTAAAGGGGGGAAAAGAAGCAACCTGTTCAAATAGAGCGCTGATTAAGGTTATAAAGGATGCAACACGAGATAGCGCAATATCTGACGGTTGGATTCTAGGTATTGAGTCTCATGAAGATGTTGATACTCTCTTGAAAGCAGAGGGAGACGTGGACCTGTTGATTCCAAGAGGATCCAATAAGTTTGTTCGTTATGTAATGGATCACACACATATTCCTGTAATGGGACATGCAGATGGAATCTGCTCAACCTTTGTCGATGAGAGTGCAGATTTAGTCTTGGCTGGAAAGGTATGCCAAGATGCCAAAGTACAATATCCAGCTGCTTGCAATGCAACAGAGACTTTCTTGATTCATGAAAAGATTGCTCCAAGCTTCTTGCCACTATTGCAATCAAAGCTAGGTGAGTACAACGTTGTCATTCATGGTGATGAGAAAACTCGTGAATTTATTGACGCTCTTCCTGCAACAGATGCAGATTGGGATACTGAATATCTTGCACTAGAATGTGCTGTTAAGGTTGTTTCTGGAATCGATGAAGCTATAAAGCACATCTCAGAGCATGGCTCTCATCATACAGATGCAATTATCACAGAAAGCGAAGAGAACAAGAAGAAGTTCTTCTCTCTTGTCGATAGCGCAGACGTGTTTGCAAATTGCTCAACTCGTTTCGCTGATGGCTTCAGATTTGGCCTTGGTGCAGAGGTTGGTATTTCCACATCCAAACTACATGCAAGAGGACCTGTAGGCCTTGATGGCTTGATGACTACAAAGTGGCTACTTTCTGGTCATGGAGAGACTGTTGCTGAATACAGTGGTGCTAATGGCAAGAGCTATACTCATAAGGATTTGATGTGATGCGTGATTTCTCAAAAGCTAAAAGAATCGTAATCAAGGTTGGTACAAACCTTCTTACTACATCAGAGGGAGTAAACAACGAACGTATTCGTGATATAGTAGATCAAGTTGCTCGAATCAGGGAGATGGGGCATCAGGTAATTCTTGTCTCATCTGGAGCTGTATGGCTTGGAGCAAAGGCATTGAAGCATAATAGTCCTGTAGTGCACATCGCAATGCGACAAGCTTGTGCATCCATCGGACAGCCTATATTGATGGCATCATACCAAGAGGAATTTTCTCGTCATAATCTTATTTGTTCACAGGTATTGATCACTCGTAGCGTACTATCAAACAGAACCAGCTACAAAAACCTCAGAAGCACAGTATCGACACTGTTAGCTCTTGGTGTTGTTCCTATCTTCAATGAAAATGACGTAGTATCCACAGCCGAGATTGGCAATGTCTTTGGTGATAACGATAGAATGTCAGCTCTAGTTGCTTCCAAGATAGATGCAGATTTGTTGATTCTTCTTACAGATATCGATGGCCTATATACAGGAAATCCTAAGAAAGAAAAGAATGCAAAGATGATCAAGGATATTCCACAGTTAACAGATGAAATATTCTCTTTTGCAAAGGGTGCTGGAAACATCTTCTCCACAGGCGGCATGAAGACAAAGCTTCTTGCAGCTCAGATTGCCCAGAAGGGAGGATGTGGTACAATCATTGCATCTGGCTATGAAGAGAATGCACTTGTTCGAATCATAGATGGTGAGGAACTTGGTTCCTATGTATTTCCAGAAGAGAGAATTGCACAGCGTGAAAGATGGATACTAAACACTCCTGCTATCGGAAAGATCTTCGTAGACGAAGGCGCAAAGGATGCTCTCTTGATGCATAAGAGCCTTCTTCCTTCTGGTATCAAGCATATAGATGGCGTTTTCGATAAAGGAGATGTTGTATTAGTTGAAGTAGAAGGTGAAAAAGCTTTCATGAAAGCTATCACGAGCTTCAACTCAACAGACCTGACTTTATTGCAAGGACACAAGAGTTCTGATATAGAATCTTTGGTAGGAAAGGGCAAAAAGGATGTTGTATTCCGCCCAGAGGATAGTGCGGTAATTGAGGATGAGCAACTATAGAATCATTTATAGAAAACAAAATCTTGGTCTTAGGCTTTCTTCTCTCTACAGACAGCAACAGCTTGCTGTAGGGATTCTTGATCTTGGAAAGAGGGACGAGCTTGTATCTACCATTGAATGGTATTTGGCAAACATGAATAACTCTATTCATGTAATAACCACTGAAGATGCTTTGGAACAAGAAGATATAACATCGAGGTATCCTGATGTTACCTATATTGTTTTCAAGAATGCTGCAACTGCAGGTGAATATATAAATGCATTTGCAGATGAATGCTATGCAACATTTTTTCTAGTTGTTCGAACAGATTGCACATTGATCTCCTTTGATGGAGAGAGATTGATGCAGATTATGGGTGAAAAGAACCATCCTGCAATCATCTCACCTGTAATGTTATCTTCAGACGGAGAGGTTCTTCCAACTCTCAGAGCGCCTTTCTTGAGAGGCAAGGAAGTTGCACCATTGTCATTTATGCCAGATATTTCAACAGATAAATGTGTGAATACACTTTATCCATTGATGGAAATGGGCCTATATGATAGAGCACTTTTCCAGCGATTGAGAGAATATGACCAGGAGATAGCAGGAGAGTACTACCAAGCACTTGATTATGGTGTCAGATGCTACCTTATGGGATATTCAATTGTTTCAACAAAGGCTTTAGCTGTGCTATTTCCTCAGCGCTTGACAGTCATTGAAGATAGAACTGAATGCGAAGGTATGAATAGATTCTATACAAAGGCTTTGTCTATTAAGCGTATAGCAGGCAAGAATGTTGCTGAAAAATGGAAGCCTTACGTAGATAAGGAAGTATTCAATGAAGAGGTCAAGAAAAAGCAGATCAATCTTCAAAAGATAGATTTTCAGACCTTGATTGATAATTGGAACAATTAATTATTTCTTTGTTTTGTAAGTACTTATTTGCAATTGCTATAAAATCCTACTAGCAAGAATCGTTCAAAATGACTTCTTATATTACAGTTAATTTAACAAATGGTGACTTCTAGGATCAAGAAGCAATCGGCTCCCAAAGATTTTCATTGAGAACCTGTTCCAGAGTTTCATGCATCCTATGATTCCAAATCAATTCCTTGACGTATGATAT
>CAKQTE010000065.1 GCA_934276485.1 uncultured Spirochaetales bacterium
TTTATGAAAATAGAAAACCTGCCATATTTTCATTCAATACAGCAGGTTTTTAGGCTCTTTATGGTTGTTATAATGATTCTTGTTGTTTTTCAACTTGATTTAGCACATAAATTTTTCATTCGTTGTGCTATAAATCAATTGTACCAGAAGTCTCGAGTAAAGAGAGCATACACTGTAAATAGCTCTAGTCTTCCTACCATCATCAAAAATGAAAACACCCATAGTGCCCAAGATGGGAATACAGAGAATGAGAAATCCGTTCCGATTCCACCAATTCCAATACCTATATTTCCAAGCGTTAGGATGGTTGAGGACAATGTTGTGATTATATCCTGGCCTGCAAGCGATATGACAATGGAACCAAGTCCGAATGTCAGCAGATACATTCCTATGAATCCACATATGGATGATAGTACATTCACTGGATAGGTATCTTGTCCAATCTTTACAGTTGTAATTGCATTAGGATGCAATCTTTTCTTTATCGATGATGTTCCAAGCTTGAATATTGCAGCTATTCTAATTACCTTGATTCCGCCTCCTGCAGATCCTGCGCATCCTCCTACAAAGCAAAGTGCGAATAGAATCATCTGGCTAAATATCGGCCAATTTTGGTATTTGGTAGAGTAGAATCCTGTTGTTGTTATAAATGATGTGACTTGGAAAAATCCATCTCTTAGAGCTTTCGATATTCCAATGCCTGTGTTTATAAACAAGTTAGTTGCAATCATCAATGAAGCACATAACACAATTAGTGCATATAGCTTGAACTCTCCATCCTTGAATACCTTCTTGAATTGTCCTTTTAGAATCTTGAAGTAGAGTGCAAAGTTGGAGCCTGCTAGGAACATGAAGATTATACATACCCATTCAACATATGCAGAGTTATAGCTTAAGATAGATAGGTTAGTTGGAGTAAATCCTGCAGCTCCCATTGTTCCGAATGTAACTGTTGTTGCATTGAATAGGTCCAATCCACCTAGCAGTAAAAGTATTGTTTCCAAGACAGAGAGTGCAAAGTATATAAGCCACAGTGCAAGAGCTGTATGTCTTATTTGAGGAGTAAGTTTATCTTTTGTAGGACCAACAGATTCAGCTCCTACAAGAGCTGTGCCTTTTGCACCGAATACAGGAAGAACTGCAACAAACAAGACAACGATTCCCATTCCACCAAGCCAGTTTGTCATGTTTCTCCAAAACAGGATTGATTTATCAACAGCTTCTACATTATCAATGAGGGTAGCTCCTGTTGTAGTAAAACCACTCATGATCTCAAAGTAGCAACCTGCAAATGTTGGATATATCTTATTCAAATATAGAGGAAGAGAACCAAAAAGAGATATAAAGATCCAAGCCAAGCTGACAAACAAGTAGCTCTCTTTAGGTCCGATGGATATCTTCTCTCGTTTTCTAGAAAGAGCCAAAAGCATTATAAGGCTTACCAATACCATCACTGTGAGTGTGATGCTAAAGCTCAGTAGTGATTCTTTCTCTCCATAGTGAAGTGCAATGATTGTTGGCAATAACATTAGGATTGCAACAAACAATATGATATATGCGAGAAGCTTGATAACAGAACGATAGTTCATTTGAAGAACTCCATAACAGCATCATAGTTGCTGTGTGAACATGCAACGAGGATTGTGTCTCCGACTTCAAATTGATATGTTCCATTAGGAACAAAGCTTTCGCTTTTGCTTCTCTTTACACCTGCGATAATACATTTTCCTCTTAAGTCAACATTTGCAAGTGTCTCGCCAAGCTTTGAGAATTTGTCATCAAGTACATATTCATATACCTCTAGCTCACCATTGAAAGTAGAGTGGAGTGTCTTGATTCCATCTCCACGTAAAAACTTCATGATAGCATCTACAGTAGCTTCGGTTGTACTGATGGTTACGTCGATATCCATGTTGGCAGCAAACTGGATGTAGTTTGGATTTGTCTTTAGAAGAGCGATGGATTTCTTTGTTCCAATTCTCTTTGCATAGGAAGCCGTGATGATATTCAATTCATCGTTTTCTGTTACGGATATCAGAAGATCTGCTTGCGCAAGGCGTTCATCTTCCCAGATGTTTTCGTCTGTAATCGATTCATTGATGGTCAAAACAGAAGGGAATTCATCTGCAAACTCTGTGCAGATCTCTGTATTCTTTTCAATTAGAGACAGATGCTTAAGCATACTCTTTGGAAGGTTTGAAAAGAGGTAGCGTGCAATGCGAGTGCCACCGACTGCGATGATTCTCTTCAGTCTTGTATGGCTTGCAGCTCCACATAGCTCTGTGTATATGTCTTCGCTATCCTCATCTCCTGCCATAACAGCGATCTCATCACCAATTTCCAATACTGTGTTTCCACTAGGTGTGAATACTTCATCTCCACGCTTAATGCCAATGATGATGTATTCTCCACTAAGACTCTTTTTCATATCGATAAGAGTCTGTCCTACAAAAGAGCTAGATGGAGTGATCATGGATCTGAAAAGAATGAAGTTTGCATCCTCAAATGAGATGATGTTTGAGAAAAGACCTGACTTCAGAATACCTGTCATGCTTTTTGCAGCTTCTTCTTCAGGGTTAACAATGTGATCGATTCCAAGGATTTTGTTTGTTGACTTTGAACCGTTTCCTAGATATGAAATACTTCGAATAGCGGCAATCGTCTTTGCAGAAGGATAGTTTGAGGCAGCAATACCACAAGCTACTAGATTAACCTCGTCGCTGTCTGTAACAGCTATGATAGCATCTGCATCTTCGCATCCTGCTTCATTTAACATATCTAAGTCAGTTGCGCTTCCACATAGAGCAAGACAATCAAGTTTGGATACAACTTGAGAGCAACGTTCTGGGTTGGAATCTACTATAACTACAGATTTCTTTTCTTGAATAAGATGCTTAGCAAGCCTTATTCCTCGTCTTCCAGCACCTAATATTACTATTTTCATGTCACAAGAATTGTGGACTAACGAGACTTAAAGTTCAATTGATTGGGGATAACTTATGGATAAAAGGGCTTTTTAAAGGCGTTTTACAGCTAAAAAACTTCATTTGAAACAAATTTTCAATCATTTGTTATAGTGGAACAAAGATTCTTTATTAAAAAAGGGCATCCTAGAACATAGAATACCCTCATCTAAACTCAAAGTTATAGCTATATCCTATGGATTATGGTGTTGCAGTGGATCCGTATATAAAACCCCCAAGGCTTTCCCCAAAGCTTAGAATTTTAGCATTAGTGATAATGCACTTGTCGCCATTGATTGTGAATACTGCTTCTGAATCAGATGTTGTTATAATTCCTCTTGCAGTAATCTTTACACCTGATGTATATGAAAATTCAACATCAAGATATAGTTTGTCTGGTGTGATAGTTGCTTTGCCATTTAGCCGACCAACTACACTGTCATCATCTTTATTTATAAATTCGAAATCAGAGAATGAATATACTTCTCCATTTTGAGTAACAGTGGGTACAGGAGGAACTTCAGAGTCTTCTTCTGCCATTTTGGAAAGAATACCTATAGAAGATATTCTATAGCATGTTGTAAAAGCATTGAATTGTGGATCTGTTGCTTCCTTTGGTGGTTCAGTGCTTGTTCCTGAGCTAGGAGTAGTTGTACCAGGTTCTGGAGTAGTTGTGGTAGAACCAGACTCAGGATTAGGTGTGGTTGTTTGATTATCACAAGACGAGAATGCAACCAAAACGAGCATTAGCGCCAATAGGCATACAAAAGCTTTCTTCATAGACAAAAAGCCCTCCTTTTCTAAGTATGTGGAATTGGTATTATCAGCATAGGGGGGGGGTAAGCTTCTGTCAAGCTTTTTGTTAGCAGGACAAACGCATGAAAGGTTTATTTTCCATTGAATGAAATTTGTCCATCTTTTTTTGAATTCTGAACCATTTGATTATACATATTTGTCATCTCCAATTGTATTTTCTATTTAAATTTAGCTTTCAAAGCACATGATAAGGTCTATTTTTTGAAAATGCAGGCATAATCATGCTCGCATATGTTATTTTATGTTCCACTCTTCATCAGCTATTGAATCTACCCTTGTCATATAGAATTTTCAGAGCAGAGAAAATCACAGGAAGCTGCTCATTGAACTTCCTTCCTATGTGCTCCCTCATTCGCTTGAAGCTCTTATTTCTGTAGTAGCTCTTCAGTATCTTCAATATGGAAAGTACAAAGCGCTGCACATGGCCGAGATTGTTCATAGCCGTCTTGTTCTTTGTTCTGAGGTAATCCTGCCTGAATGCAACATCCAGCACCCAGTGAAGAAGATTCTCTACATGCCAGTGGCGTCTGACGC
>CAKQTE010000066.1 GCA_934276485.1 uncultured Spirochaetales bacterium
GGCTTTCGATACTTTCTTTTAGAGACCTTACGGTTTCTTGAAGATTTTGAATCTGCTCCGAAACAGTAGAAGAAATAACATCAATAATCACAAAAAGAGAATCATCGGAGATGGAAACACCCCTTCCCTCGAGTTCCTCTTTCAATTTATCGATATTGCTAATTCCTTTTACTGTCATGCTTTATAGTACCATATTTCATTACAAAATGTCTACCATAAATCTTTGTATTTAAAGAAATTGTTGAGAAAACAATAGAAGAAATTAAAACCACCTGGAATTTTAAGTTTGTGACTTAGAAAACACCTGAGTAGTTACAATTTGCTTTTCAATTCCGATGAATATTCAGATAACGCACCCTTTGTGGAAACAACAAAGCTTGCAAGAATAGAAGCCTTTTCCAGCGCGTATTCAACATCATGAGTCTTTGAATAGAAAAACAGAAACGCTGCTGTAACGCTGTCTCCTGCGCCTACAGTATCAACTACAGAGGACTGTATAGCTTTAGCATTTACAACATTGTCCTTTGTAATATATTCAAGCCCATCTTCACCTTTGGTAAGAAGAATGCCTTTAAGTGAATGATGTTTTTCAAAAAGCTCATAGATGCTTTCAAAAGATAGAAGAGAAAAAAGAATCTCAAGTTCATCTTGATTCAGCTTCAATATCGTTGCATATCCAAGACCTAACTCAAGTTCATCCTTTGAATAGAATTCACCTCTTAGGTTGATATCAAAGACAATCTCCTTTACCTTGATATTCTCCAACAGATCTACAAGAGTCTCTTTTGAAATATCTGATCTTTGAGATAGAGTTCCAAATACAAATCCATCCCACTCGCTTTCATATATTCTAGTTTTCTCTTGTGGAAACAGTCTGATTTCATCCCACGCTGCAGGAAAATTGAACTTATAGCTAGCAGAGCCACTATCATCCAAAACGATGTCAGCTCTACCTGTATCGAAACCTGAAAGAGATACGAATTTTGTCTTAACGCCTTCTTTGTTCAACTTCTCTATAGCTCTCGATCCTAGTTCGTCGGCTCCTATTGCAGATACCACATAAGAATCAGAACCCAAACGAGCAAGATGTGTTGCAACATTTATAGGAGCACCTCCTAACACTGATCCTGTTGGTAAAATGTCAAATAGTATCTCTCCAAAAGACAAGAATCTCAAAGTCCAGCCTCCCTTAATGCAACCAATGCACAACCTTCTTTATATGGAATATTGTTTTTTTGCAAGAATTCAAAAATCTCATCACTTCCAGCACCCGGTTGTATAAGAACAAAGGGAAGGCTATCTTTCGCATCTTCCAATATTTTTATTCCCTTTGCAGGATGAATACATAGATCCAGAACATCGAAGACTTCAGGAACATCTTTGATACTCTCAAGCTCCTTTCCTACTGCGTACACTGTGTACCCAGCATCAAGAAGAGCTTTCTTTATGCGATAAGCGTATTTTTCTTCATTGAGAGTATCACCAACAACTATAAAACATCTCTTAGCTAGTATTTCTTTGTATTCCATACTGAAATGATACAAACTTTGCTTTTCTCATACAAGAAAGAAGACTACGTGCAAAAACTCGTCTTTTGGATATCTAAGTATTGTAGACCAAATCTTTTTGGAGGTTATTTGTGAACAAAAAGAAAAAACAAAAGAAGAAGAAAAAAGTCTTTTCAAATGAGATCAACCTGAAGGCAAAAGCCTCAATTGAGAATATGACACTTTTTTCAAATCCAATGACGGTTGCTTTTAGAAACAAGGAATATGCCGCTTACTCGATAGAGACTCTCCTTGGCTTGAAGCTGTCTGAAAACATGAAGGATGAGATGATCATACATACAGAAGATCTCATTACACGCCTTGGCCAGAGAGATGCACGCTTAGATGTTCTGATAAAGTTTCCAAAGAAGAAGATTCATGTAGAGATCCAGAACATCAGAAACAAGGACGAAGTTGAAAGGGCAATGTTCTACATGGGCTCAATTCTCTTCGATGTTGGAAAGGGACAGAAGAAGATCAAACCTTATAACTTTGTCTCAATATGGATTTGCGCATTTAATCCATTGGGAGAAGACGTTCCTGACCTTCCTTATTACACTTTCGAACAGATGTATACAAAGAAGGAGGATATGCATGGAATCGAGGGTACGTTCAAGCTAAGAGACGGAGTAACTCTCATTTTCATCAATGCTGGATTCAAATGGGAAAAGATCCTAAATGAAAGAGAGTTAACGAATTCTGAGATAGCTCTAATGGAGTATCTAGAAGACATGAAGCAATCCGATGTCGACAAGATCATGCACAAGGAAGCATCCAATGTGCTATCATTATATAAGGAAGGTGGCTCTATGTATGATAAATTGCACGAAGAGTATATGTATTTCCACGATAAAGAGATGCGACTTGATAGAAAGAAAGCTGAACAAAAAGGAGAACAACGAGGTATCAAGATTGGTGAAGAACGTGGCATCAAAATTGGAGAACAGCAAGGTATCAAGATAGGAGAAGAACGTGGCATCAAAATCGGAGAACAGCAAGGTATCAAGATAGGAGTAGAACGTGGCATCAAAATCGGAGAACAGCAAGGTGTTGATTCCGAAAAAATCGCCACAGCAAAACGCTTGCTTGCTAAGAAACAAGACTTAAGTTTTATTGCAGAGATGACAATGCTCGATATAAAAACAATTGAATCTCTACAATAAAAGAACTGTATAGAAATAGCTCTAAACATCTTCTCTCTAATGATTTTGTTTAGAGCTTTTCTTTTCTGCGCTATAATTAAAATATCATTTTTATTCATTCAACAAGGAAAAACTTTATGTATAACAAATTACACGAAGAGTATATGTACTTTAAAAGGAAGGAAATGGAACAAAACAGAAAGAAAGCTGAACAGGAAGCTTTTGAAATCGGTTTTCAGCGTGGTATCAAAATAGGTATTTATTTAGAAAAGATTGCCACAGCAAAACGCTTGCTTGCTAAGAAACAAGACTTAAGTTTTATTGCAGAGATGACATTGCTCGATTTAAAAACAATAGAATCCTTAAAAGCAGACAAACTGGATTCCTAAATCAATACACCCACTTTTTGCTCTTATGCCTCTTATATAAACCAAACAAAAACAAACCTAGCGACAGCATGCAAAGAGTCTTTGGAAGAACATCTACATGACGGGTATAGAAAGTCAAAGGCTCCTCTGTATCAATTGGCACTTCATAGATATGCCAAGTCTTAATAAATGGCTCTAGTGGATCCACGATATCACCAGAAGGAGTTACAAGACATGTTATTCCACTATTTGTGCTTCTCAAAAGAGATCGTCTGTTTTCAAGTGCTCTAAACACAGCAAGTTGCATGTGTTGCACTTCTGCAGGAACAGAACCGGACCATACATCATTTGAAACATTCAACAGAAAGTCTGCACCATTTTTCACAAACTCTGCCGATAGATATCCAAAGGTATCCTCAAAGCAAATAGGCGTTGAGAAATTTACATCTCCTAGTGTAAAAACTGTCGCTTCCTCTCCTGTTTCCCACCACTTAAAATCATGAGAACGCAAAAACTCTGTAGTCTTCGGCATCAAGTCTTCAAATGGGAAATACTCAGTAAAGGGAACAAGATGTTGCTTTCTATACGTTCCTTTAATATCTCCATCCGAGAACAATATTACAGTGTTATATGTCTTCCAGTTCCAATCTCCATTTTCCAAGAAAGGAGGAAGAGTTTCATCATTGATAACACCTTCTGGGTTTCCTGTGATCAATGGAACTCCTAGGTTCTTTCCAAACTCTACAAACCTGTCACAGAGTGCTGATGTATACACACTTGATGGATATGCCTTATGCCAGGAAACAGATGGAACAAACGCAGTTTCAGACCAAGCAACCACATCAGGATTCTCTTTCATTGCCTCCTCTGATAGCTCACAAAGAGTCTCGAAATTTGCTTTATATGTACTGTATCCCCCCTTCCATGTATCTGCACTATGCTGAACAGTTGCAATACGTAATGAGTCATCGTAGTTCTTTGTACTGTAATAGTCATATGAAACAATGCCATACATATAGTTCATCGAGAATAATATGAATATGACATATATATCCGCTAGATATTCCCTAAGTCTCTTTTTTTTAAGGATTTCTGCTACAAGAGTTTGAGGAAGTACCATTAATAGAGATATCCCCCAAATGCCAAAGATATCGACACTTTGAATGAATCTTGTGTATGTAAAGACTGCAGCAGATAGGTTTCCATATGGATAAGCCAAGAAGCCTTGTTGTGTAAGATATAAATAAGATACATAGAATATCGACTGAACAAGATAACCTCGCCTCTTGAATAGTGATGTTGCACTTTTTAGGATTGGGAACAAAATCAGATATTGAAGAGCTTCCAATGAAGGCGCAATGAATATCGCAAGCTCATGAAATGTCTTCAGCCAATAGTTATAGAACAAATAGAATACAAATCCATATATAGCACCTAAGAAAGGAACCTTGGCCCAACTGGTTCTATCTATGATATAGAAAACTGGAACAAGAGAGAAAAACGCAATAAAGGAAATGCCGGATTCACTAAATGGTCCAGGAAACGCAAGTGATGATAAAAATGCACTTAATACCACGAATGCTATTTCCAATATAAATACGCCTGTCTTCTTCATAAATTTCAACATTCCTCAATGATACAACAAAAATATCTAGATTGTATGAACTTGACTATTTATTATAAAGATATTACAAAATTAAATTATTCAATATTGCATTTAATAAAAGGATAAATAAATGAACTCTGAAGATAGCTCAAGGGATTTTCTTGGCACAGAACCTGTAGGAAAACTACTTTGGAAGCTAGCTCTCCCTACTCTTGCAGCCCAGATCATCAACATGCTTTATAACATTGTTGATAGAATCTACATTGGACACATACCAGAGGTAGGAGCACTAGCCCTAACAGGAGTCGGCGTATGTATGCCAATTATCATGATAGTTTCAGCTTTCGCAGCACTAATCAGTAGTGGAGGCGCACCTCGTGCATCAATATTCTTAGGACAGGGCAATAAGGAAAACGCCGAAAATACTCTTGGAAACTGTTTCATAGCACAGATTCTTATCTCAATTGCTATCACAATTGTCCTACTTGTCTGGAATGAAGATCTGCTTTTGTCTTTCGGTGCAAGTGAGAACACCGTTATATATGGATTGCCATACCTTAACATCTACGCGCTAGGAACTATATTCGTGCAATTGACACTGGGTATGAATGCATTTATCACAGCACAAGGATTTGCAAAAACAGGAATGCTTTCAGTCTTGATCGGAGCCATTGCAAACATTGTACTAGATCCAATATTGATCTTCGGCTTTAAGCTTGGCGTACAGGGCGCTGCTATTGCAACTGTAATATCACAAGCAATATCCTGCGTCTGGGTTCTATCATTTCTATTTGGAAAGAAGACAGAAATCAAAATAAAGAGAAAGAACTTCAAACTCGAGTCAAAGATCATTCTTCCTGCAATCACTCTTGGAACAGCAATGTTTATCATGCAAGCAAGTGAAAGCATTATTTCAATATGCTTCAACTCCTCTCTTCTTTCATATGGCGGGGATATTGCAGTAGGAGCAATGACAATTCTTACAAGCGTAATGCAATTTGCAATGTTGCCATTACAAGGAATAGGACAAGGTGCACAGCCAATTCTTAGCTACAACTATGGAGCCAAGAACAAAGACAGAGTAAAAAGCACTTTCAAGCTTCTATTGAAAGTAAACCTCATATATTCAATTCTCCTTTGGACACTTGTAATGATTACACCAAGAACCTTTGCTTCCATGTTCACATCCGACACATCTCTGTTGGATTTCAGTGCAAAGGCTTTAAGGATATATCTTGCAGGTCTATGCTTATTTGGAATCCAAATCGCTTGTCAGATGGCATTCACGTCCATTGGAAATGCAAAAGCATCGATTATGGTAGCAATTACAAGAAAGTTCATTCTCCTATTGCCGCTAATTTACATTCTTCCACACATCATCACATCAAACCAGACAATGGCTGTATACTTGGCAGAACCTATTGCAGATGTAATTGCAGTAACATTTACCGCAATACTATTTGTATTCCAATTTAGAAAGAGCCTTAAGAAGCTCGACGAGGAGTAGATGTGACACCTAACACAATATTCAACACTCTAAAAAAACTTTTCAGCTCATACGAGGCTTTTTGCAGTCCTCTATGCAAGGATATGAATGTAAATCAAACTGCTTTCGATATCATAATGTTTCTTGCAAACAATCCTGAATATAACACAGCAAAGGATATTACAAACAAAAGAGGCATCAAGCCTAACCTTGTATCTTTCACTGTCGAAAAGCTTGTACAAGACGGATTTATCACCAGAAATGAAGTTCCTGGAGACAGACGGAAAATCGGCCTGGTATGCACAGATAAGGCGCGGGAGATTATCGCGCAAGGACACGATATTCAATCAAGATTCATTACAAGTCTCTTGAAAGATATAGACAAAGAAGATCTGGATGTGTTAGAGCATTGCATTTCAAAGATCAAAAATAACATGGAAAACATACAAGTATAGCCCTATCATTAGATATGCCAATTAAGATTATCAAGAACGATATAACAAAGATTGAAGTGGATGCTATCGTCAATGCTGCAAACAAAACTCTCTTGGGAGGAGGTGGCGTTGACGGAGCAATCCATAGAGCAGCAGGGCCTTCACTACTAGAAGAATGCAGGGCCCTTGGGGGCTGCGAAACAGGAAAAGCAAAGATCACAAAAGCAGGAAACCTGAGAGCAAAATACGTAATCCATACAGTAGGGCCAATATGGCATGGTGGAATGAGAGGGGAAAAAGAAGCTCTTGAATCTTGCTATGAAAAATCCTTGATTCTTGCAACTGCTTACAATTGCAAATCGATTGCATTTCCATTGATTTCTGCAGGCGTCTATGGATACCCTCAAGATAAAGCTATAATGGTGGCAGTTAATACTATCGGAAAATATCTACAAACTCACGATATCGCAGTATATCTTGTTCTATTTGGAGATGAGTTATATAGATATGCAAGATATCTATTGCCAGATCCTAATTTGTTTTGAAGAACCAGAATGTATCCAATTCTGTTCTTGTCATCCCTAGTTTTTCCTGTAGAGCTAGGGATTTGATATTCCTCGCATCTACATCGCAATAAGGAGTCCTTCCTTCAGAAAGGATCTTGTTGATCAATAGTTTCTCCAGCGTCTCCCCGACTCCCATTCGTCTATATTCAGGTAGAACAACAAGCATTCCCATCGCTCCTTCTGTATGCTCTCCTATAAAACCCATTAGACTATCTTGATCAAACAATCCAATAACCGTTCCACTTTCAAGACGAGAACGAACATAATCTCTATCAGCAAGATCATAGCTTTCTGTGACAACATCAAGAAAAGAAAGGCCTAATGTTTTTTTTGAATAGCCATTCATCTCAATATCTAGCGCTGAGCCAAGATATACGAACTCAGAATATCGCTCTTCTTTATATGAAGGGTTCTTCTCTCTAAAAGCAGATGCCAATTTTTCGCCTCTGATCATATACAGAGGAAGACCTTCTTCGATTCGATGCATTAAAAGATCCATCTCCTCGCTATAAGAAATAGCAAAGCACTCATTTCTTTCCTGGTATCCAACAAATCCATATTCATCTTCTGAAAATCTATCGATGACACCCTTTTTTACAGAGTCCTTAAATGACACAAGTTCCAACAAACCGAGCATAATGAAAGCATACTCAAAGAAGAAAAATATCACAATTAAGAAAACTCGATTAAGTTGTTATAAATGTTATAGTTAAAACAGAAAATGCTAAAAACTCACAAAATTTGGTGCTAAAACCCTCTCTTTTGATGGTTTTCTGCATTAAAATCTTGCACCATTAACAATTTTAGTGCAAACATAGAGTAACTATGGCAAGTTATAAGCTATCTCGAAGAGATAAGAAGTTCGTAGAAGGATTAAGCAAATATTTTGCTCTTAACCCTGAAGACTCTACCTCAGAGAAGATAAATGAAGAAAATAATGCGCTAGTTGAAAAAAGACTAGCTAAGAAATATTTATTAAAAAGTTCTGGGGATATCTCGGTACAAACATTTGTAATTCCTGTCTCAAGTGGTGCTGTTACAGGATATCTATTTGTTAATAGGGATGTATCAGAAACATCTGGACTGCTACCTTTGATGGTTTATTTCCATGGAGGTGGTTGGGTATATGGAAACATGGATTTCTATTCCATCTATCTAAAGTACCTAGCAGAAAAAACCGAATCCAACATCCTATTAATTGATTATCATCTAGCTCCTAAATACAAGTTTCCTATTGCTGTTGAAGATTGCTACGATGCTTTTGTTTGGGCAACAGAAGGTGCAAAGTACTGGAAGATAGATCCCGATAGAATATACCTAGCAGGAGATGGATGTGGTGCAAACCTTGCATCCGTTGTATCAATGCTTGCAAGAGACAGAAAAGGACCGGAAGTTGCAGGTCAGATCTTATTGTATCCAATTGTAGATTGCAGACTCAGAACTCAATCAATGATGGACTATAAAGATAGTCCTACACTGAATGAGAAGATGCTATCTTATTATGTGAAATGCTATGCACGTGAGCCAAAGGATATTCTATCCCCTATGTTCTCACCTCTTCTCTCGCAAGATCTTTCTCGCCTTCCGGAGACACTTATAATTGCAGCAGAGTTCGATCCTCTTAATGATGATGCACGCCTCTTTGGAGATGCATTGAAAGAAGCTGGAACCAAAGTCAATGTCCTTGTTGCAAAGGACTCTTTCAATGGCTTCATGCCATTCAAACATGCAAGAGGCAGAGTTGAATCGGAAAGTGCTATTTGGCAATTTGTAAATGGAAGAGCTGTCGAACATGTAAAGCTTGTAGATAGAAAACATCTGAAAGCTGTTAAGCATGAAGACACGCCAACAAAAGACAAAGAAACTGAAGAAGAATAATAGATAGAGCTCATTGTAGCTCTATTTTTACGATCCCTAGCCAGGAAAGCCCACGTGCTCAGATGTGGGAGTACGTCAAAACATCCAGTGCAACTTCAAAAGCCTTTCTCTCTGCTGCATGACTAATCAAACCCATTATCATTTCTCCTTTAGAAATAGCACAACTTGTTATTACAAAAGCAAATATATTTGCTTTTCTATATACAAACAAATAATAAGCACAACACTCTTAATACAATATGGACAAAAAAAGATAGCGCCCTAATTCGTTTTGGGCATAAAAGCACAAATGTTTAAATCGAAATCTATAAAATGAATGGAAATAAAAAGGTAAAAATAGATAGAGAGGATTCGTGCTCTTGAAAATGCCAGGGGATAATCAAGGGGGACACCATCTGCACCTTCAGATACGAACCCTCACTACCTACCTCTTTTGTTGCCAAAAGAGATTTATACGCAAGTTATTACATAGAAATTAGTGTAAAGTCAACATAGACAAGAGAAAAAGACACCAAATCGACATAATACTTAATTAGTTTTTTTGACAGAATGGCTAAAAGGACAAGAATAAAGCATCGATATGTGAAATAAAGATTTTGCTCTTTTGTAGCCAATACATATTTCGCTAGAATATATCTATGCCAGACGAAAAACGTTCTTTCATAATGTCTCAAATCAGAGGAAAAGACACATCTATTGAAATCTCTCTTCGAAAAGAGCTCTTTTCGAGAGTAATACGATATAGAAAGAATAGTTCTTCTGTCTATGGACACCCTGACATATCGATAAAGAAATACAAAATCGCTATATTCTGCGATGGAGATTTCTGGCATGGATACAATTGGGAAGAGACAAAACAGAATTTAAAATCCAACAGAGAGTTCTGGATCAAGAAGATAGAACACAACATAGACAAAGATATCGAAGTGAATCATGTGCTAGCTCATATGGGCTACACTGTGATCAGGGTCTGGGAACATGAAATCAAGAAAGATCTCGATGGTGTTGCCTCCATGATCGAAAGAGAAATACTAAGGAAGAAATATGAATATAACGAGCGCAGAGCTAAATGACGCAGACAAAATCATCGCATTATATACAAAAGTTGCAAATGCAATGCAATCATCCCCTTTCACTGCATATTGGAAGATGGGAGTCCATCCTACTGAGAAAGGACTCTTGGATGCAATAAACACTGAAACGATGTATGTATTGAAGGATGATAATGCTAAAATCCTTGGCGCAATGATCCTCAACAATGATGATACCGTTGGATATAACAAAGCAAAATGGCTTATTGATGTACCAAAGTCAAAGGTTCTGATCCTGCACCTACTAGCAATAGATCCAAACATGCGTGGAAAAGGATGCGCGGAGAAGATGATGCAACACGCATTCGAAATAGCAAAAACAAAACATGCTCTTTCATTTCGATTGGATGCGATCAAAACAAATGTACCTGCGCAGAAGCTATATCAAAAATGTGGGATGACTATTGTTGGCGAGACGGAAGAAAAAATCGAAACGGGAGACATTATACCATTCGTTATCTACGAAAAACCTATTTTGGATTGAGATGAAATTGATAAAGGACTATAGTCATTCTCGATGAGTAGAAATAGGGACTTATTGAAGGATAATCTTTGGACTTTGACGCTTAGTCTTGCTATCCCAACTGCACTTGCGCAGCTGGTGAATGTTCTATATGCAATCGTTGATAGAATGTTCATCGGACATATTCCTATTGTAGGAGAACTAGCACTGGCTGGAGCAGGAGTTGCTGCTCCAATTACAACGCTTATTATATCTTTTGCATCTCTTATAGGACTCGGAGGAGCCCCTATAATGGCAATGAAAGCAGGCCATGGAGAGAAAGAAGAAGCAGAGAAGATAGTATCTACAGCATTTTATCTATTGTTGATCCTCTCATTTGTTCTTGCGCCCCTGTTCTTTATATTCAGAAATACATTCCTTTTGTGGTTTGGAGCATCTTCCCAAACACTTGAATATGCTTCCACATATATTGGCTGGTACCTATTGGGAACACCCTTTTCTCTTATTGCAGCTGCAATGAATAGCTACCTTATCAACCAAGGAAAGACAGGAAAGGCAATGATTGCAGTTTTTCTGGGCGCTATTCTAAATACAGCACTCGATCCAATCTTTATATTTGTATTCAAAATGGGAATACAAGGTGCAGCAATTGCAACTGTATTATCACAAATGGCTTCTAGCCTATATATCCTTATATGTCTAAGAAGCAAACATACAGATATAAAGTTGAATTTCAAGAGATATGACTTTAAGCAAACTCCGAAAATTCTGAAGTTCGGTCTATCTCCATTTATAATCATCAGCACAGATTCCCTTCTATTGATTGCTCTCAATGCAATATTGCAATACTATGGAGGGCCTACAGAAGGAGACATCCTGATCACAGCAGCAACAATAGTACAATCTTACTTTACTATCATGATGAATCCGCTGGGAGGAATATCTGCAGGATGCCAAGGACTTACAAGCTATAACTACGGAGCTGGAGAAGTCGATCGAGTTAAAAAAGGAATCGTCTGTGCTCAAACCGTTGCAACAACATATACAGTTATATTTACACTTGCAACTCCACTTTGCGCGCCAGCATTTGCGCGTCTGTTTACAACAGATCCAATGATGATCACTACTGCTGCGAAATACTCTCAAATATTCACACTATTGATCATTCCTCTTTCCTTCCAATATATAAATGTCGATCAGATGACATCTCTTGGAAAGGTAGGATACGCACTATCACTTTCGCTATTTAGAAAGACTGTATTCTTTGCATCCACTCTTATCCTTCCATATTTCTTTGGAGCAGGATCTGCATTCTGGGCAGAGCCAATTTGCGATCTAACTGCAAGTGTTATATCAACAACATTGATGTGGACAACACTTCCAAAGATTCTAAAGCAACGAAAGGAATCAGACTTAAAAGTGGTCTAGTTGGCACCCTTGAGAACATCCTCAACAATACTCTTCCAAGAAGAATAATCCTTTGAACCGATAACAGTCTTAACTATCTCGCCCTTGTTGTCGATGAAGAATGTTGTTGGAACAACAGAAACATCTGAAAGAATAGTATTTACCAGGCTTTGGCTTGGCAGAACAAAAGGAAATTCAACGCCAACGATTGATTGGAAATCTCTAAGAATATTCAAGTTCTCCTCATCAAGATTCTCAGGAGCATCGCTTATAACGCCTATGATCTCAACGCCTTCAGACTTCATATCATGATAGAGTTCTCCTAGAGCTGGCATTTCCCGAATGCAAGGACTGCAATATGTTGCCCAAACATTAATCATCGTAATCTTTGCACTTTTAAATAGTTCCTCAGAGTCTATCGTATTTCCATTGATATCACGACAGATAAAAACAATACCAGAAAAAGAATCATCAGATGTATCTGTCTCCGATGAGCCGGAAGCAAATGCGCTTGATACCAATAAAACTGATAAAAGAACCATTATCGAAAACTTATAAGCAAATTTCATATTAACCTCACAAAACAATTTTGTAGTTTTCGAATGATACTATGAACTTTCATATATGGCAAATTTCATTTGGAAAATAAAAAACCCCATGCGAATTAATTCCATTAATTCCTTACCATTCCTAGATTTACCTTGTATTCTTATAATATAAAAAGAAAACTAGAAAATAAAGCCCTACAATTCCCTAGTATTCCTTGTAATTTAGGCTGAATAAAAGGCTAGCTGTTTACTTACTTATCAAGAGCTTCATCTAGTAGTTTATGCAGCAAGGCTCTTAACTCTTCCTTATCAGAATAACCACGTTCTGATGTAGACTCCACGCCATCATAAAACAACTGCTTAACTGGTACACCTAACCCTACAGCTATTTTGCTGATTGTTGTAAGAGTAGGATTCCTTCGACCAGTTTCTATATCACCAATAATGCCAGCTATAAATAAACAAGATTCAAACAAAGAGAATAAACTCTCTTCTCATTTTTAATACTTTACCTCATATATATATATATATATATATAATTGGGGCATATAATAGAAAAAAATTTCGACCTGTGCGGTTAAAACTTCCTACAAATCATCATGTTTTCATCTGAACCACCGTTTAGGTGGTTTTAATTTATCATTCTGTCTTCTACTTATGAGAAAGAACTAGTATAGTTAATAATTT
>CAKQTE010000067.1 GCA_934276485.1 uncultured Spirochaetales bacterium
TGGTTTCAATGACAGATTCCTGTCTTTTTTCCTTACAATTTATTTATAGCTCAAATATAATTTATTTCTAACGAAATCGACTAAAAACCAACATATTAAGAAAGATTCTCAGAGCCTCTCATCCCACGGCTAAAGCTCGCGGGCTTTCTCGGCTAGATATCGTAAGGGATTTTGAGAATGGCTTTGTCGAACTAGAGAAGGGCCAGACTTTCACATTATACAAAGACCAAGACTTTCTTGGGAACAATACCGGTGTAGGTATTACTTATCCATATCTATCGGAAGATGTTGATAAAGGAGTTCGCATTCTTATCGATGACGGACTTGTGTCAATGGTTGTTGAAGATGTATGTGATGGCAATATCGTATGTAAGGTAGAAAACTCAGGTCGCATCAAAAACAGGAAATCAATCAATATTCCAGGAGTGGACATCGATCAGGTATTTATCTCAGAATCAGACAGAAAGGATATTCTCTTTGGAATTGAACAGGATATTGATTTCATTGCAGCATCTTTTGTTAGAAGTGAAGAAGATGTCAAGAAGCTCAGAAAGCTCCTTAATGCAAATGGTGGATCTAGGGTAAAGATCATTGCAAAGATCGAAAACGCTTCCGGCATTAGAAATCTTGATAAGATTCTTGATGTTGCAGATGGTGCAATGGTTGCACGTGGAGATATGGGTGTTGAGATTCCTTTTGACCAGCTTCCTGCAATTCAGAAGAACATCATCAAGACATGCTATCGCAAGGGTAGAATCGTAGTTACTGCAACTCAGATGCTGGAGAGCATGACAGAGCATCCTCGTCCAACTAGAGCTGAAGTGTCAGACGTAGCTAATGCTATATATGATGGAACTACAGCTACTATGCTCTCTGGCGAGACTGCTGCTGGAAAGTATCCTGTAGAAGCTGTTAAGGCTATGGCTGCAATTGCGTCATATATTGAAAACCAGATCAACTATCAAGATCGATATCTTAAGAACAATCTTAAGCTAGAGCAGGATATCGTTAACACTATCACTAGTGCATCAGTTGAGGCATCTTTCTTCTTGAAGGCTAAAGCCATTGTTGTTGGTACTGTTACTGGAAAAACTGCACATATTGCGTCATATTATCGTCCAAGTGTACCAATTATCGCAGGATGTACAGACGAGAAAGCTGCTCGCCAGCTTAAGCTTGACTATGGTGTTTATCCATTCCATGCAGCGCTAACAAATGATAGGGATGATATGAAGAAGCAAGCTATTGATATTGCAACTAAGTCAGGGCTTGTTTCTAAAGATGATTTGATCGTTCTCATTTGTGGATCTCTTACAGGTGGTAAGAGTTCTAGCGATACAATGATCATCGCTAAAGTTTGATAGATATAAAGAGAGGCAAGAGGGTATTCCTTTTGCCTCTAACCTTCAATTGCTATTTGTTAGTCAATTGTTTTCCGGCAGTCCAAATACCTATTAGTGTTACTGCAACAGATATGCCCATTAATATTCCTGAAACAAAGTCCTGAACATGGGTTCCTCCTGTCGTTTTTGACATAGCACCACAAGCAATTCCAAATACAATGAGCACTAGGCTATAAAGAATATTCTTCTGGTTTTCTAGCTCTTGTATTCTTCGTAGCAAGTCCAGAAGCTCTTTATCTGTATGTGTGTTATTGTTTCCTTCTTCTTTATCATGTCCATCCATTAGCTCCGAGATTGTTGTATGGAGAGAGGTACATAGTTTTTGGATGATACTGTAGTCTGGCATGCACTTGCCATTCTCCCACTTGGATATTGTCTTGTTTGATACTCCGAGCATCTCTGCAAGTTGCTCTTGTGTAAGGTTTTCTTCTCTACGTTTCTTTGCAATATAGCCGCCAATTGTTATTTGGTTCATTTTTTGCATCCTCCTATGATGAAGTTTCTTTGAGAATAAGACGAAAGGACATCCCTTATTGGTAGAATTCAGGTGGAAAGGGTATTAATGCAATGCTTTTGTAGGGCAAGCTTTTGTACATTCATAGCATAGTATGCACTCTGTTCCATTTTTCCTTTTGCGAAACTTCTTATTGACCTCTACATCCATAGGGCATGTTCGTATGCATTTGTTGCAATGAATACATTTCTCTTCATCGCAGTGGACACGAAGCAAAGAGAAATAACTCATTGGCTTAAGAAACACTGTGATAGGGCAAATATACTTGCAGAATGCGCGGTTGTCTTTAAAGATATATGCTAGTGCAATGCCTACAATATAGTAGAGGGCGTTTCCTGCTATAAATAGATAGAACATGATATCTTCTAGATGAGTAACTTTCATCAAGAACAATACAGATACCAAGGCAAGAGAGAGCGCAAACATGACATAGCGTAGAATTCCGAGTTTTTTGTTTCTTGTTTTTTGTGGCTGCTTAAAGGGCAGGAAATCAAGAACCATTGCAGTCCAACATGCATAGCCGCACCATCCACGTCCAAACAGTAATGGTCCAAAGATCTTGGCCACTGCATAGTGAATTGTTGCTGCTTCAAATACTCCTAGAAATAGATAGTACCAGAATCCTTCGATCTGCATATTCTCTCGTGATATTATGCCTAGATATATAAGCATGTAGCAGCCAATAGCTAACTGTACAAAATGACGAGCATAACGCTTCCCTGCTGTAAATAGTGCTGTTCCAAGTGCAAGACAGGAGCCGATATATGTGAAATTGATCAAATAGAAAGGATTGCTCTTTGTAATCCATAGCGTAATTGCTACTGCTTCAAAGAGTAGAAACAACATGATTGACGGAATATAGTTCTTGAAAGACTTACGATTGTTTGTCATCCTTTTTCCTTTTAAGCTGCTTATGAACTAACTGTTTCAAAGCACCATGCACTATATAATTATATAGCAAGAGATCTTGACCCAATGTTAAATTAATGTATATTCATAAGCTATTATTGAATGCTACAAGAAAGTAGCAATCATCCTATAGAATTGCGATGTGTCTACTTTTATTGACTGCTACAAACTTGTTGCTTTATATATGCGCATTCTGACATATTTAACAATATCTATACCTGCGTATTCTCTTATTTTTAGCTTTATCTATACTTGCGTATTATGATTATATGAATTATTTTTTATATATTGGTAAAGGATTTATAAGGATACAAAAATGATTCTTAAACGAAAGATATATAATAAACTCATTGCTTGGAAAGAGGAATGCAAAGGCTCTAAAGCAATTCTAATCGAAGGAGCTAGGCGTATTGGAAAGAGTACGATTGTACAAGAGTTTGCCAAGAACGAATACAGTAGTTATATACTTATCGATTTCTCCAAAGGAGATGTTGAAGTAGAAAACTACTTTGCAAGATATCTGAATGATCTAGATACATTCTTTATGCTTCTTTCAACACATTTTGGAATACATTTGGAAAGTAGAAAATCCTTGATCATTTTTGATGAAGTTCAGATGTTTCCTAGAGCTAGAGCTGCGATAAAATATCTTGTCGAAGACGGACGCTATGATTACATCGAAACAGGATCCTTGATTTCTATAAAAGAAAATGTAAAGAACATTGTCATTCCATCAGAAGAGAGACACATCAAGATGTATCCTCTTGATTTTGAGGAATATCTTTGGGCAATGGGTGAGGATATGCTCATTGACTATATAAAGGGATGTTTTGACAAAAAAGTTGAACTTGAGAGAGGTCTTCATAACAAGGCAATGCTACTGTTTAAGCAATATATGCTAGTTGGAGGCATGCCTAAGCCTTTAATAGCATTTATTGAGAATCATAAGGATTTTGTAGTTAGTGATAAAGAAAAAAGAGATATTCTAGAACTATATAGAAGTGACATCATGAAGATAAATGCTCAATACAGAAGCAAGGTTCTAGCACTTTATGATCAAATACCAGGGCTTCTATCTAATCATGAGAAAAGAGTTGTATTCAAGGATGTCGATAATAAAGAAAGAGCCTCTTTCGATAGATATGAGGAAACCTTTTTCTGGCTTGCTGATTCCATGATTGCCAATGAATGTTTTCTAACACAAGATCCTAATGTAGGACTGTCATTGAATGAAAGCCGAACATATATCAAATGTTATTTTTTGGATACAGGTCTATTGGTGAGTCATGCTTTCGATGAAAATGAACTATTGGAAGATGAGATATATAAGCAGATATTGAATGATAAATTATCAATCAACGAAGGTATGCTATATGAAAATGTGATTGCTCAGATGCTAGTTGCGAATGGGCATAAGCTATATTTCTATACTAGCTATAACAAAGAGAAACACCGCAATGATATCGAGATAGACTTCATTATCTCAAATCAAAGCAAACTAAAATACAAAATCTATCCAATAGAAGTTAAATCGACTCCTCGTTATTCAACATCTTCGTTGGAGAAGTTCAATGAGAAATACAAATCTCGCATTGGTCTTAGCTATATCATTCATCCAAGAAATCTGATTGTAAAAGACAATGTAGTTTGTATTCCTCCATACATGACGTTTTGCATCTAATGCAGTCTCTGTTCATTTATTGTGGAAACCTAGAAATCTTGCTGCAGTAGGAAATCCACAATATGAACTATTTTTACTCCATCGATATTGCCTGTTGCTAGCTCATCTAACGTGACAAGATATTTTGGATAGTGATCGTTTATCTCAAGAAGGTTGGCAACTTCTCTATCGGAATCATCTGGAAGGTTGCGGCAGACTTGAATATAGACGCGCTCGTCTCTTCTAACTGCTACAAAATCAATTTCCTTTGTTTCATTCTTTCCAATATAAACATCGTAACCTCGTCTTCTTAATTCGAAGTACACGATATTCTCAAGCATTGCTGCTATTGATTTTGGATTGAAAGCAAGCATGCAATACTTTAATGATGAATCTGCAAGATAGAATTTCTCCTGTGTTTTCAATACCGATTTGCCTTGTAGGTCATATCGCTGGCATCGATATATTACAAATGCTTTTTCTAGCCAGCTAAGATAGTTGTAGACAGATTCTACTGAAAGAGCGCGTCCTTCACTTTTGAGAAACTTTACAATTGCGTTTGCAGAAAATGTCTTACCGACATTCTCTACAACATATCTTACAACACGATTGAAGAGGTCATAGTTTGTGATATTGTGTCGCCTAGTGATATCATTTGTGATTACTGAATTGTAAATACCTTCTGTAATCTGGTATGAAGAACGTTCATCAAAGTTGCCAAGAGCAATAATTGGAAATCCGCCAAAGCGTATATATTCATTGAATAGTTCTTTTTTGGATAGAGTAGAAGAACTCTTGAAATCTAGGTATTCAGCAAATGAAAGTGTATAGACAGGAATGGATACATATCGTCCTGAGAGATATGTTGATGAAATCAGCTCTGCACACTCCATCCATAATTTAGAATAATTTGGGTGGTGTTAAGAGCGACAAAATCAATCAATCTAGCTGATGAGTAATATAATTCCCAATAGTTTTATCATCGACTTCAGAAACAGATGATATAAAGTATGAACGAGCCCAAAAATAAGGTTCCCGGTAAAAAGAAGCCAGCTCTGAAGAGAATTCTTTTCTAATCAATCGAGCACTTACCGTCTTGTAGTTGTTAATAAAGTCAGACAGCC
>CAKQTE010000068.1 GCA_934276485.1 uncultured Spirochaetales bacterium
CAGTACCGTCTTCTTCCATCACTGAAACAACAGCTGCGTTGTTTATCCCTATATCGCAAGAGAGTATGCGCTCTTTGGTATCTGCTAATTGAACACTATCCTGAAATGTAAAACGAAGAGCAAAACGTTTTCCCTTCTTCTGAAGTTTTGGACACATTGTGCCATCTAGCTTAAGACCTTTCTTTTCCAGGTAGTCGATGTCAGTTTTTCTGAATCTCAATAACTTCCAATTCCAGTCATTATTGATGAAAATCTTGATCTTGCATTGATAATACTCATCATCTACAAGCTGAAACATGTTCCCCTTGTAAAAGACTGGCATCTCATTACGGTTGACCTTTAGTCTTGGTCTCTTATGGCTTTTGTCTGAAGCTTCCCAAGAAGCAAGGTTAGAGCGATAGCTAGATACAGCACCGATGGCTGCATTGATTGCACTTCGTCTAAGGTATGATGGGAACTTAAAGAACTTCTTGTCGAAAGCTTTATATCTAGCATCTCTTTTAGAAGTGCCATGAACAAGCTTTTCGATTATGGATTGTCTCTTATTTGAAGAAGAGACATCTTCGATCTCATCATACTCAGCGTTAGCCACTTTGATAAGGAAAGACACAGCGTCTTGATAGATGTCGTATGTACCATAAAAACATCTATATTCGTCCTTAATCTCCAGTGAGTAGCTAGCAGTATTCTTCATATAAGTATTATATATCTCTTATGAGGTTTTGTAAATGATAATTACTTATATGATAATTATTTAGATTTATGCCATTTTCATTTTTAAGGAAGTGTTTCTTTCTATGAACTTCTTTATAAGCTCCTAACTCCACCCAAATTATTCCTAATTATGGATGAAGTGTGCAGAGCTAATCTCATCAATTGCACCAACGATTTGAGCACCATGCTCATGTAAGTATCTGAGGATGTATTTGCTCATCTTTCCACAACCGTATTGAACTACCTTGATTTTCTCCATTGAGAACCTCCTGTTTTGTTATCACTCTCTTTATAAACCCTCATCTAAGATTAGAGTCAAACTTTTTTTTGAAGGGAATGAAACAGGAACCTGAAGACGCAAGAACATGCTACGTTGCTTGTCGTCAAAGACATTGAATTCAGTCAATACTTCGCAAATATAATCGCCAGAAATTATATAGTTATGGGAATGGCAATAATCAAAGAGTTTTTCAGCATATTCGAGTTCATGATCATAATCATCTAGATAGATACAAGCATACATTCCACTCTCAACAACATCCACATCAATGCCCAAGTCCTTGAAATGACGATCTATGAAGATAAAGACTTCATCTGCAATGAATCTACCTTTTTCAATATTGTTTTTCGATATGCTAGTACCAACACTATAAGTATGGATTTGAGGAATTTTCTTCTCTTGAAGCGTCTTCCTTAATTCAACAAGAACATTTTCATATGAGCTGATATCATGCTCATAGAAGTTCTCTATACACTTAATCCCATGAATATAGCGTCTATCTATGTACTCTAGAGCTACAATGCCGGTATTAGGGGACTTTCTGTATCGCTCTAGGCATTCGATAGCGCGTTCTACAGCATCATGACGAATCTTAAGAGCTCTGATCTGATTATGAATCTGCTCATTTTTCTGAGCCAAAAGCTCTTCTATAAGAGTGATATCCTCAGATTGCAATATATCAGATATCTCCTTAAGACTCATCCCAAGCTCTTTCATATATGCAATCATATCGAGCCTGGCATTTTGCTGTATATCGTAGTAGCGATAACCGCTTTCCTCGTCAACATATCGAGGCTTTAATAGCCCCATCTCATCATAAAGCCTAAGCGTTGGAACTGTGACATCATTGATTCTAGCCATCTGTCCAATTGAGATAAAAGATTTATCCATTTTCATCTCCTTGTCTATATAAAACTCTAATGTGTATGTAGAGTTATTGTATCACAAGGAGAGACCTTTGGCCAAAATGGAAAGACTATAGACGCTCAATGCACTTTTGCAATCTCAACACATCATCGACAGTGTGAAACAGGTCGCTTTTAGCACGAGGCTTTTGCATCTGGTATGGAAGAGCAACTCTATTAATTGAGAATATTGCACTCACTCCTAATGAATATGCACTCTCAACCCCATCTTCTATGTCTCCAACAAAAGCAATTACATCAACGTTCTTCTTTTTCGCCTCTTTAGCAACTCCAATTACTACTTTTCCTCTTAGTGACTGGCCATCTATCTTACCTTCTCCTGTATAGACAAAATCAGCGCCATCAAGAAGAGATGAAAAATGTACAGCATCTAGTACTGTCTCTATTCCCATCTGAATAGATGAAGAGAAGAATGCGACCATACCTCCTCCCATTCCACCAGCAGCACCGGATCCTGGAATTGATTGAACATCTATCGATAGATCTCTTTTGATCACAGATGCAAGCTTTTGCATCTTCATATCCAATTCTTCTACCATCTTTGGGTCAGCACCCTTTTGAGGTGCATAGACATAACTTGCGCCTTCTTTGCCATAGAAAGGATTATCTATGTCGCACATTGTGACAAAATCAATGTTCTTCAATGCAGGATCAATTGCAGAGAGATCAATTCTTTCAATTTGATCGAGAGTACCTCCAACAGGGATGAATCTTTCTCCCTTGTTGTTATAGAAACGCACGCCTACTGCAGAAGCAAGTCCACATGCAGCATCATTGGTAGCAGAGCCACCTAATGCAACAATGATTCTCTCAACTCCTCTATGCGCTGCGTCCAGGATTAATTCTCCAACTCCATATGTTGTTGTAAGCGATGGATTCTTTCTATCACCTACCATAGGAAGAGCAGCTGCCGCTGCCATCTCAACAATTGCAATGTTTCCAGGAAGAATGCCATAGTATCCTTCAACTTTCTGGTCAAAATATGGTCCAGTTACAGGAAGATATATCTTCTCTCCTCCAAGAGCTTCCAGGAATGCATCAACAGAGCCCTCGCCTCCATCTGCAACAGGAATCGATATCACATCGCACTTAGGATAGTGCTTCAAGATAGCTTTTCTCATTATTGAACAAATTTCAGAAGAAGACATTGTTCCCTTAAAGGAATCTGGAATCAAGATGACCTTTTGCATTATAAAACACCTCTCGCTTGAGTCTTAAGTATACCATGAAAGAAGAAGCCAAATTCTTTATTTGGATAACAAATCATGCTATATTCTCCTTAGATAGAGGGGGATTTCAAAATGACCTTCATTTGGTTAATAGCCGCAATACTATTGATGATTGGTGAGATATACACTCCTGGATTCTTCCTGTTTTGTATATCCATGGGTGCACTATCTGCAGCAATCACAGCACTGATCACAGAATCCATATTGATTCAAATCTATGTATTGATCATTGTGCTAATCATCTCAGTTCTTCTTCTGCGCCCTGTTCTTAACAAGTTCTTTGCAAAAGAAAAACGTACAAACTCTCAAAGAATGCTTGGCATGTGTGTCGTTGTCGAAGAAAGAATAACAAAAGAACAACGAGGAAGAGTCAGGGTCAATGGAGAGTCGTGGTTTGCTACATCTGACGACACAATTGAACAAGGCGAGAAAGCTATCATAGATGAAATCGATGGCTTAACAGTCAAGGTTCATAAAGCATAAAGGAAAGGAGTTTTGGCATGGTTGCATTTATCGTTCTAGTGCTAGTTGCACTACTTGTTATCATATTCTTAGCTAAATCATTGAAGATTATCCCTCAATCTTCAACTATGGTCATTGAACGACTTGGAAGATATAACAGAACTCTTCCTAGTGGCATCAACTTGATTATTCCTATTATCGACAAGCCCCGCTGTGTTGTTTGGGATCTTCCATCATCTGCAACACAAGAGAAAAAACATTCTGCGTGGATTGATCTAAGAGAACAAATCTATGACTATCCAAAACAACAAGTTATCACAAAAGACAACGTTAATGTCGAAATTGATGCTCTTTTGTACTTCCAGATCATTGATCCAGAAAAGGCAGTTTATGAGATCTCAAACCTCACTAGAGCTATCGAAATGCTAACACAGACGACGTTAAGAAACGTGCTTGGAGAACTTGAATTGGATGAGTCTCTAACAAGTAGAGACACTATCAACATCAAGCTTAGAAACATCCTCGATGAAGCTACTGATAAATGGGGAGTTAAGGTCAATCGAGTTGAACTTAAGGATATCACACCACCTCAATCCATTCAGGAAGAAATGGAAAAGCAGATGAAAGCAGAACGTGAAAGAAGAGCTACTATTCTCATTGCCGAAGGTGAAAAACAGGCAAAGATCCTTGAAGCTCAAGGCTATCAGGAGAGCCAAATCAGCAGAGCAGAAGGTGAAAAGCAAGCAGCTATTCTTAAAGCTCAAGGAGAGGCAGAAGCCATTGAAAGAATCAAAGCAGCTCTTGGAGATGAAAGCGAATACGCAAAATATCTATTGGCAACCAAGTACATCGAAACATTAGGAGAGATGGTGTCTGGAAAGGATAACAAAGTTGTATATATGCCATATGAAGCTACTAGCGTACTGGGTTCAATAGGTGGCATCAAAGATCTCTTTGACAAAGCTTGATCAAAAACATTTCATAGGCTGAAGCGATAAGCGACAGCCTATTTTCATCTCTCTAACAACCAATCTACTATATTGATCACTTCTATGCCATTATAGTTACCAAGAGTTAAAACGTCAGAAGTAAGTACAACTTTTCTGTAATTGTCCTTGATGTTTTCCAATGGTCTCATTTCTCTTTTGAATGTTTCCTCCGAACTCATATCTGCTGTTACCTGGAAGTATTCATATGTGTTGAGTTTCTCTGCAACAAAGTCTACTTCTGTATTTCCATTCTTTCCTACAAAGACTTTGTATCCTCTGCGTAGAAGTTCAAGATAGACAATATTCTCTAGAGAAAATCCCAGATCATACGTTGTTCGAGGAAGAATATGATTGCGAAGTCCTAAATCAACAACATAGAATTTCTTGTTGGTTTTCAGAGCCTGTTTTCCAATAACATCTATACGCTCTGCTGGATAGAATATAAAGGCCTCAGAAAGAGCGCCTACATAGTCATCAACGGTATTCGGAGAGACCTTCCTACAATTTGAACTTAGATAGTCTGTAATACTTTTGATAGATACAGGACTGCCTACTACACTTGCTAAATACTTTGCAATTGACTTTAGAAGTGCGACATCATTTATCTTACGACTATTTGATTCACTTTCTTTTCTAGCCTGACGCTCTTCTATGTCCTTTATGATTACTGTGTTGTATACTCCCTCCATATACACATCTACTTTCTCTGAAGTTCTATTCATTGAAGCAATATAAGGAAGCCCTCCATATTTTAGATACTCTCTAAAAGCTTGCATTCTATCACCATTGTTAATCTCTAAAAACTCGGAGAAAGACAATGGTAACATCTTGATTTCAACATATCTGCCAGAGAGAAATGTTGAAAGATCTCCAGATAACATATATGAGTTTGAACCAGTGATATATACATCGACATTTTGTTGAATATAAATACTATCGACAACCTTCTCAAAAGATTGGACCCTTTGTATTTCATCCAGGAAAATATATGTCATTCTATCTGGAGTTATATGATCTTTTATATATGCATACAGCTTCTTGTAATCCAAAAGCTCTTCGTATTCCAAATCCTCAAAATTAATAGCAACAATCTGTTCTTTAGATACATCATGCTTTATTAACCATGATTGATACTGTTCAAGCAATGTAGATTTTCCACAACGTCTTATTCCAGTAATGACCTTAATGACTTGTTCATCTTTCCAATTGATTAGGGAAGCTAGATATTCTTTTCGTTCAACCATCTACTTTGCCTCATTTACATTATATATCTTCACAAATAAACATTCCATAAAAATTCCCATTTGGGAATCTTTTTTGCAATTTTAGCATAACAATTCCCGTTTTGGAATTTTTAAAATCACATTCTGCAAAGTGTGCTCATATTATGAAACCTTACAGGTCTATACACTCATATAGAACATATATAGACTAAATAGACAATTTAATATCAAAAATAAGGATTAATTAGTCATTTTAATCTAGTTAATAATCTAAAAAAATAAATAATTTCTTATTTAAAAATAATTAGACAAATCTGTCTGATTAATAGATAATATATCTATAAAAAGGACTAATTTGCATAGTTATGAAGGAATATAAAAGCACAAAAACATATCTCAAAGAGCTTGGCGAAAGACTAAAACAATACAGAATCGCAAAAGGCTTTTCACAACAAGAACTAGAAGAAAAAAGTGGAGTATCTGTCAAAAGCATATCTCGACTAGAACAAGGATATTCATCTATTCAACTCGAAAACTTCATCAAGCTTCTAATCGCTTTGGATTTAGAAAACAATATTGACTTGTTAATACCGGATCAAACGAAAAGACCATCCTATTATATCGCACCCAAGATTCCTCAAAGGGTACATAAAAGAAAAGATTCTCAATCACAATTCAAATGGGGAGATGAAAAATGAATGATACTGCGGAAATATATCTATGGAACACAAGAATTGGAATAATACATACATTGCCAAGTCGGGCATATTCATCATTTGAATATGATAATGACTTCTTGAAAAGCGGAATAGAACTATCTCCAATAAAAATGCCACTATCTACGATTATCTACCAATTTCCAGATCTTGCCGGATCTCCTTTTTTTGGAATGCCAGGACTAGTCGCGGACTCTCTTCCTGATAAATTTGGAAATGAAATAATTAATCAATGGTTGCTATTCCATGGCCACTCTTTATCAGATTTCACAGCCATTGATAGACTTTGTTATACAGGAAAACGAGGAATGGGTGCGCTAGAATTTGTTCCTTCAACTTCGGACATTCAAGACATCAACAAACAGATTAATGTAAATGAAATGGTGAAATTTGCATCTGACATACTTACAAGTAGAACTAAAACAGTATTAGATTCAAACAACACTCTAACATATGCACAACTTGTTCAAGTTGGAAGCTCTGCAGGAGGGGCGAGAGCTAAAGCTTTAATTGCGTGGAATGAGAAAACAAATGAAGTTAAATCTGGACAAATCAAACTAGGAAAAGGATTTGACTATTGGCTAATGAAGTTTGACAATGTATCCAACAATGGCGACCACAATCTAATAGATAGACCTGAATACACTTTAATCGAATATGCCTACTATAAGATGGCAATTGCATCTGGCATACACATGGAAGAATCTCGAATATATGAATCGGAGGGACTTCACCATTTCATGACGAAAAGATTCGATAGAAAAAATGGAGAAAAGATTCACATGCAATCACTAGGAGCCCTGGCTCATATAAGCTATCAAGACCCCTGCGTTTGTGGCTATGAGTTGGCATGTATGTATATGAAACAACTGGGATTATCTCCAACAACAATTGCACAATTCTACAGAAGAATGGTCTTCAATTGTCTAGCAATTAACCAAGATGATCATGTCAAAAATATCTCTTTTCTAATGGACAAGCATGGAGTGTGGTCTCTTTCTCCTGCATATGACATAACATTTGCCTATAATCCTGACAACAGATGGCTAAGGTCTCATCAAATGACCATAAATGGAAAAAATGTTGGCATCACATGCACTGACTTGATAGAATCTGGACAAAATATGGGATTATCGACACGACAATGCAAAGATATCATAAATGAAGTCAAACCTATTGTTCTACACTTCTCCGATTATGCAGAAGATGTAGGAATTAAAGGCGAAACAATCAACTATATCAACGGCATAATCAAAGAAAATATGGTTTAATTACAACGCTTTTTATCATCTTCTACAATAGCATCTGCGCAAGTAGATGAACCTGATGTAATAAAATACTTAACAGGAACATCTAATGTTTTAACCATATCCATTGTCTTATAGAATATGCTATGAGAAATCCCTGAAAGAGTTTGGAACCAAAGCACATCTGCATGCCTCAAGGCCTCTTTTGTAGGAACTCTATCACCATAGAACTTAACTGAAGGAAGAAGTGTTTTCATTTTCTTCAACCATTCAGCGTGTCCTCCCATGACAATGATCTCGCATTCCGTCTTATATGGATAGATATTATTTGAAGGCTCTTCGCTATCTTCATCAATTGAGTTATCACGAGCAAAAATCAGATTTCTTAATGAATACAACTCCTCTTGTTCATTCTTATGTTCTTTCTTAAGTTTTGAAATCTCCCTTTTCGCCTTATCCAAATCAGAACAACTTGCAACTAGACTTCTATTTAGTTCTTCTGTCCTTTTTGTGAGCTTTTCGATTTCTTCAAGCAAAGTCTCATTTTGATAGGCGTCCTCTTTTCTTCCCTTGTTTTGTTGCTTTTCAAATTCAAGAAGTTGCTTTTTTACATTAGATAGCTCCTCCTCAATAGTGGAAGATCTCTCTATTTCTCCAAACAGCATTCTCCTTAGAGGGTTTTCATAGTACATTTTGTCATCTGCATAAAAAGAGAGATTAAATGCTTGCTGAAGCTCTTCAAATAGCTCCTCGTTAATTTCCTTCTTTATTTCATCTTCATTATGAAGTTTGAAACTATAACGAGGTGCAATTCCATTTGTATATAGCCAGATAAGCTTTGCAACACTGATTTTTTCTGGAGAACCAGAGCTAATACCGAGTTTCTTTATGTCTATCTTGGGCATATAGAAATCAGAGCTATGCCTATAACATTTTTTGACATCCTCACTAATTGCATCTACTTCATTTTCATTATCAATACAAACATTTGTCCAAGGTAAAAGATTAGCAGCAAAACCACAAGCAGCCATAGCAGGACCTAATAGCCATGCATAATCATCACCACTTTCAAGAAGATAAAAATAACCTGCAATAACTTTATATGGGTCCGGGACGATAACAGAACTAAAAGGTCTAACATAACGATCAATGAATAAGTGATCAGCAAAGAAACCGCATACAAAATTATCGTTGTAATTGACTCTTGTAAATTCTAATTTTTCCTTTTTTACAAAGACCTCTTCATGCCTTTGTAATAAAAAACCAATCTCATCATCACTAAGACTCATTCTTTTATCAGTGAAGCTATGTTCCTCATAGTATTTGAATTTCAAATACTCCAATTGCTCAGCAATCTTCTTCTCTGCTTTGTCAAGATTGTTTCGACACTCTATGTATTTATCGATAAGCTCAAAGAAGAGGGCCTTGAATTCCTCAATTGCTTCTTCTTTGTCACGAGGATCCACCAAGCTCATTATCGAATCAAAGGTTTCTCTGATTTTCGATGTTTTTCCTTTTGTGTTCTTTTTGATCGATGTTGTAAATGAATCACAAAGAAAAGGATAATAGGAGCCCTTTGCTGTATTCTTCTTATAGGAAACGTAATCCTTGTTTCTAAATACAATATGTGACGAAATATCATCCAACAAACTATCTGGATAATAAGGATGAGATCCATAAGGAGCACAATAGTTATAGAAATAATCCTCTATAGGCCCTTCGTCTTCTTCAAACTCAATATCGACTTTCAATAATTCTCTTAATTGGTCTAGCTTTTCTTCTTTGTCTTCCGAATGATAAATACTATCAAGGATAAAGATAGAAATGGCTAAAATGAAAGAGGCTTCATTATTAACCCAATCTGGTCCCATTGATGCCATGACCGTAAAAGATGCACTTTCTGCTTCCCAATCAAGAGTTGGGTATTTTTCGCCAAATCGCTCTTTTAGAATTGGCGAAAAATACTTTGCAGCCTTGATTTTTCGCTCTTTACAATCTTGAGTAAAAACCTCTTTCGATATGAATCTTGAGATGATTTCATCCTCTCAATATTCTCTGTTCTTTTTGCGTATTATTTCTTCTATAGTCATTTAGCAACTCTCTTCTAATCAATAATAGTCTGATTCATCACATGTATATTCATCATCGATAAGCTCAAGACCATACTTCTCAAGCATCGAACTTATTTCTCCGGTTCTGTCAACGAAGTCTTCTACACAAGGCTCATAATACTCTTCGCATGTGCAATAGTCATCGAATTCATCAACAAAGTGGTCATTCATTTCTTTCTCATATGTTGCGAGAATAGCATTTGCATCAAGAAATGGATTCTTCTTAAGTTGCTTTTCGAACTTCTGTTCAACCTTGGAGCGGTCTTTGACCTTGACAGTTAAGTTCCACGTAAACCAATAGTCTTTATATACAGAATGATGATTGCCACACCAAGTAGAAGAACCTTCCATTGATATCTCCCACTGCCCCGCACAAAACTCATCAACGCCCTTATACTCTCCAGCCTTTAGCTCTGACATACTCTCTTTGTTGAAAAGAGAGAATATGATATTGAAGACAAGAGCTTTCATCTCTTCCTGGAGAAATAGCTTTTTAGCTATATCTGTCTTGATTGTATTTGCATTCTTTTTGTTCTTGCCCGCTTTGGATACCAATGCATAAAGCATTATGGAAGCAATATCATCGTCGATATCTTTATCCTCTATCAACATCTTATATACATCGAATGGATGGTCATAGATATAGTTATATCCTTCATTCTTGATCAAGGATCTAAACACTGATATTACTTTCTTTTCTGATACAGAATAGTCTTTCATACAAATATATGCTCCTTTATATATGTTACGGCTTCAATGGAATAAGATATATGCAACTTCTTAAAAAATTCGAAGAAAGCTTGAGTTCAAGACTATGGTCCCAAAAGATTGATAGGAACAACCAATACCCCATCATTACGTTTATATGCATAGGAACCAACACCAACAAGAACCATCAAGAAAGAAGGTTTTCCCATCTTTTCTTCATCTATCTTATCTAACAACTTTAATAAGCTTTTTGCGCCATATTCTATAGCATCCTTACCGCCAAGCTTAACCTCTACTAATCCATATTTTCCATTTGCAAGATGTATCACTGCATCACACTCAAGATTATTCTTATCTCGGAAATGATAAACTCTTCCATCAATAGCACCACTGTATACTCTCAAATCTCTCATGCATAAATTCTCAAATACAAATCCAAATGTCTGTAAATCATTAATCATATCACATGGTCCAAGTCCAAGACTTGCAACAGCAATTGAAGGATCACAGAAATACCTCGTATCTGATGTTCGTATTGCAGTTTTAGACCTAAGATTAGGGTTCCAAGCAGGCATATCTTCCACTGCAAATATACCTTGTAACATTGCATGATACTCATATGCTGTTTTATCAGAAAATGAGAAAGATCCGGAGGATGTCATATCTGATACCATATCAGAAACAGAACGTTGAGAACCTAGAGAACGAGCATATGAACGCATAAACCTTGACAGTCTCTCTCTGTCATAAGAAACACCATCATCATAATCAACTTCATTTGAACATATTGCATCGACATATGATCTAGATGTCATTAATTGAGCCCTAATGCTCATATTCTCTGAAATGCAAACCTCAGGCCAACCTCCTCTACAACAAAGAAAAGATAGCTTGTCGATATCAATTTCTCCAAAAGCATTTACATCTGTTTGACCATTGAATAAAGAAGAAAGACTAACAGCTCCTGATGAATCACCGGATTCATATAACGAGAAAGGACGCATCACTAGCCTTGATATTCTGCCTGTACCACTATGTCTTCTCTTGTCTTCTTCTTTCTTCAACGGCGTTGCTGAACCAGTTAGAATAAAGTGTCCAAAGCCACCTCTCCTATCAACCATAGTTCGTACAGAGTCCCATAGCCTGGGAATACGTTGCCATTCATCAATTAGATGCGGAGTAGCACCTTCAAGCAACTTAGAAGGAGAGATACTAGCTAAAGTAAAATACTCCTCTTCCTTGTCAGGATCTCCAAGTTCAACAACACTAGCAGCTATTTGCTTTGCTGTTGTTGTCTTTCCACACCACTTGGGTCCCTCTATAAGAACAGCTCCACTACACTCAAGGTATATTTTCAATAATTCATCGGCAATTCTTGGGATATATTTCTTCATAATCATTTCTCTCTATAATTCTAGAATATACGAAGAAAAATTGCAATTTAAAACTCTTTTCACTTCCGTACTTGGCTATGTTTTCACTTCCGTACTTGGCTATGTTTTCACCTCCGTACTTGGCCATATTTGATCTTAACGTTTTCAAATAAAAAACAGCCATTCATTTCAGGCTTTATACCTAAACGATGACTGTTCAAAAACAATGTTTAATGCGTCATAGTCCGTAGACTATGGAAGAATTCTAGAGAATCAGAAAACTATTCTTTTCTCTTACTCTCTTCTAGAATTTCCTGTCTTCTAATCTTGGTAAGCTTTCCAATCTCAAGTAGAGCATTTCTTGCGCGAGTTCCTGCAGCCTTTGAGCCCTTAACTGTAAAAGCTTCATTTTCTTTTAGATAAGTTTCATATGCACTAACAATCTGTTCGTGAGTGTCCATGTTTTATTCTCCTTTTCTTTTTTTAGGTTATTTTAGCACGCTTTATAAAATAGCGATACAAAAACATTACAATTTTATTGTGTGCATAGAATTACAAAACTTTTTCCATTACATCATCTGTACATCTAAAAAAAAGCAATATCTATAACCAAGAACCAACCAAATTAAAAAGTTTTTTATTGAAACCCCGCCCTTAAGTTTCATGCTTTTATAATTCCAACTTAATCACTTTGCATATGATATTAACTCTGTTACCTACCTCTCATTTGGCTTACAGATAATAGTTGACAATTTGGCAATTAATAAACTACAATTTCACTAAATAACAAGGAGAGTTTGACAAGATGGAAAGTTTTGGAATTCGTATAATGAATATTTTAAAAGAATCTGGAATGTCTCAAAAACAATTAGCCATGAAAATCGGACTAACAGAATCAGCATTATCCAGATATATTTCAGGAGAGAGACAGCCCAAACCAGAGGTGGTTGCCAATATTGCTACTGCTCTGTGCGTTACATCTGATTATTTGCTTGGAATTACTCCACTATCTTTTAATGGCAAGTACGTTGAAAGAATAATAGCTCGAGAGGCAAAAAACATGACGCTAGAAGAGAAAAATGAACTCATCAAAATCATATTAGGAGTCAATTAACTATAGTTCCCGCTAAGTTTTTCTAACAACAATTTTCTTTTCCAGCAGGCTTTGACCTGCTATATTTTTAACTCTTTATTTTACAAGAAACTATTCGATTTTTGTTGCACTTAGTAATGTT
>CAKQTE010000069.1 GCA_934276485.1 uncultured Spirochaetales bacterium
TCTAAAGACCGAAACGGACCACCCTAGATTCTCTATCGGTGGTCCCCTGGTGGCCATGGCTGGGCGGAAATACCCGTTCCCATCCCGAACACGGAAGTAAAACACCCATACGCCGATGGTACTGCAGTTCGTCTGTGGGAGAGTAGGTAGCTGCCAGGTCCTTTCTAATATCCAGCGTTAAAGCTTTCAGATATATCTAAGCCAGTCCTCGTTGACTGGTTTTTTTATGTCCTTCATAAATCTAGATTTAATAAATTGATGTAATGCACAATTTTTACTATCTAGTGATAATATAAAGAGAGATAGTAATCTGTATTGATTAAGAATACTCCATTACTATCTCTATCAATCTAAAAGTTTATATGCTTTTTGCGATTAGAATTTACTGTTTGCTTGTAAGACCACCATCAACTGCCAAAATTTGACCTGAAATAAAAGCAGATGCATCTGAACATAGATATAATGCTGCGCATCCAATATCTTTAGCAGAGCAAATTCTTCCTAGTGGAATTCTGTTTACGAGGTTTTTATAGAATACTGGATCATCAAGTTGAAATGAATTAATTGGAGTACGTGTAAATGTTGGTGCAATTGCATTTACTGTAATTCCATATTTTCCCCATTCGCAAGCAAGTTGCTTTGTGTACATGTTGATAGCACCTTTGGATGCACAGTAAGCTATATAGTCTTGATCTGTTCCAATGAATGATTTTACAGATGATATAGACAGTATTCGTCCATAGTGTTGGTTAATCATTATTTTACCAACTTCTGAAGTAACAAGATGTACTCCTTTTAGGTTTATATCTAGTACAAAATCCCATGTCTCTTCATCATATTCTTCTGCTTTCTTTAGTTTGTTTACTCCTGCTGCATTAACTAAAATATCAATACGTCCAGTCTTTGTTTTTGCTTCAGCTACCATATTCTTGATGCTTTTTCCATCCAAAAGATTTACATCAATGTACCAACATTGACGTCCTTCTTTTCTTGCTTCTTCAAAAATCCATTCTTCTGGTTTCTTATTTCCTGCAAGAATCAAGTCTGCTCCATTTTCCATCAAGGCTTGTGCAATAGGTGTACCAAGACCTCCGGCTCCAACGATAAGCGCTGTTTTGTTTTTTAAAGAAAAAACATTCTTATATGTATCCATATTCAAGAACTCCTTAGCTAAATTATGGTTTTGATGACATTATGATTTATGAAAAGTATAAATAGCAAATTTAATATTGTCGACAATTATTTTCTATATAAACATACCATAATAGTTAAATAACGAGTCTTTGATTGATTGATAATACGAATTTATGATTGACAAAGAGAAAAAACCATATAAATAATACAAATGTAAATTAAATTGTCGACAATTCGGAGAGAGTTATGAACAAAAAGAATATCATCCTTGTTATTACAGACCAGCAGAGGGCTGAATTTCTAAAAAGAGAAGGCTTTCCAATGGATACGATGCCTTTTGTTGATAGTCTTGCACAAAATGGAGCTTGGTTTAATAGAGCCTATACTTCTGCACCTATCTGTGTTGCAGCTAGAGTAAGCCTTCTTACTGGACGATTTCCAAATTCGAATCAAGTAACAGAGAACAGAGGTGCCTGTTATGCAAAATATGAGAAAGATATTTTTGATGTAATGCATGAGAATAACTATAAAACTGCTATGATTGGCAAAAACCATACTCATGTAAAACCGGATGCTCTTGACTACTGTGATTACTATTATTTTCATGGTGGACAAACTGTAGAACCTGAAAAACCAGAGTTTAAGGAATTCGATGATTGGCTGAAAACTTTAAATGGATGTCAGTCAGATGTTCCAACTCCATTCCCATTAGAATGTCAAATGCCTCACAGAATCATATCTAAGGCTATAAATTGGATTGATACATTAAATGATAATCCTTTCTTTTTATATGTGGCTTTTCCTGAACCACATAACCCATATCAGGTACCAGAACCATATTTTTCAATGTTTTCTGAAGATAAGATTCCTCCAATAAAGACAAGCGAAAAGGATCTTGTAAATAAAGGGTTTAAGTGGAAATTTTCTAGAGAACTTGGGAAGAGAGTCCATGAGGATTATGATAAGCAGTTTGTAAGCTCTCGCGCTAGATATTTGGGAATGATGAGACTGCTAGATGATCAAATTAAAAGACTTTATGACCATCTGGAAAAGAAGGGTAAGCTTGAAGATTCAATATTCATTTTCATGTCAGATCATGGTGATTTTATTGGCGACTTTGGTATGACAAGAAAGGGACCAGAGATGCCTGATATCCTAATGAGGATACCTCTGCAATTCATTGGAAAGGATATTGTTGCAAATGAAGAGCCTAGACCTGAATTTGTATCTATTTGTGACATTTTTCCTACAATTTGTGATGCTATTGGAGTACCTCTTCCTGATGGTGTTCAAGGTAAAAGTCTTTGGCCAGTTCTAACAGGACAAGATTATCCAAAGAGGGATTTTGAGAGCGTATATGCAGAGCATGGCTATGGTGGCATGATGTACACAGAGAAAGATGAGATCAATTATGATAATTGCCTTAATGAAGGAAAAAAGGGAGTTACGTTCGATTCTCTCAATACATATTCTCAGTGTGGCACAACAAAGATGCTACGAAAGGATAAATGGATTTTAACTGTAGACTGCAGTGGCAAGGGTCAGTTGTATGATTTAGAGAAAGATCCATTTGAACTCGATAATCTCTTTGATAGGAAAGAGTATGCTGAAGTAAAGAATGGACTTGTTTATGACCTTCTTGTTGAGACACTTCGCCATACAGATCCACTTCCTTATCCAAAAAGTCCATACAGGATCAAAATTCACCCAAGAAACTATTGGAATGATGAGAATTTTGTAAAAAAATTCGATTATTCTGTGGCTTATGAAAAGAAGACTTTCTAAAAAAAAGGAGAAAAATATGAAAAGAGTCTTATCATTTATCACCATTTCCCTTGTTGCTGTTGCAATGATATTCGCACAGGGATCAGCCGAGACTGCATCAAAGTCTCAGAGTTTTCCTACAAAGGATATTACTATTACTGTTCCAGTAAATGCTGGAGGTGGTAGCGATACACTAGCAAGAGCAATAAGCGCTGTTGCTGACAAGTACTTCAATCATTCAATTATCGTTGTAAATAGAGGTGGTGCTGGTGGTACTATTGGTGCAACAGAATTTCTTACTAATAAGCCAGATGGATATAATCTACTTCTTGCTCATGCTGCTATTTTCACAACACAGCCAAAACTTCAGAAAGTTCAGTATACAGCTTCTGATTTCAAGGGCGTAATTGGTCTTAACAATCAGCCTATTGTTCTTGCAGTAACTGCAGATTCTCCATTTAAGAGCTTTGACGATGTTGTAAACTGTGGAAGACAGATTAAGATTGCTGCTAATTCAGTTGGCTCTATTTTCCATGTTGGCGCTATGGATCTAATGAATAAGGCAAAAATTGATGCAGTTCATGTACCTTTCAATGGCAACTCTGCAGCTTTAACAGGTCTTATTGGTAAGAACGTAGATATTGGATTTTTCCATCCAGAAGAAATTATCTCCCATGTACAGGCAGGGACAATTCGTGTTCTAGGAACTATGACAGCAGAAAGAATTGATGCATTCAAGGATGTTCCTACATTCAAGGAACTTGGATATGATTGCGAATATGGTGTATGGAAGGCTCTCCTTGTACCAGCAGGTACTAGCCAGGAAGTAGTTGATTATCTCAATGCTACATTCAATGAATTGTTCCAGGATCCAGAGTTCCTTAACTATGTAAATAATACTTCAACAAACATGTATCCAATCTCTGGAGAGGAAGTTGATAAGAAGCTTATTGCGGAAGTCGATTCCTATGCAGACATAATCGATGCTCTCAATCTTTCTTCCAAGAAATGATTAGATAAGGATGGCTTATGAGAAATAAGGATGTCATTGCCGGAACACTATTACTATTGTTTGGTGTTATTGTACTACTTATGATTCCAAGCCAGATTGAGGAAGTAAATAGCGTGGCCGTGGGGCCACGCGGTTTCCCTTATTTCTGTGCAATTCTATTAATAATATGCTCTGCTGCACTTTGCTTGAAAGGGTATTTTGATGGAAAAAAAGAGAATTCAAAGGATGCTCCTGAAAATGAGAAAAAATCATCATTGCCAGCATTTGGATTTTATCTCACAACTGTAGTTTATGCTGTTGTAATGCATTACATTGGCTATTTGATTTCTTCTTTCATCTTTCTTCCGATTATGCTTTACATGTTGGGAGTTAGAAAAAAGTTACTGTATCTGATATTGATACCGATTGTTTTGGGTGTATATTTTCTGTTTCAGTCGTATTTGCATGTTCAATTACCATAGGAGATCATAAACATGTTTAGTAATATTATGGCAGGATTTGTTAACCTGCTATCAATTCAGAATTTTGTTTTCATCTTCCTTGGAATGATGATTGGAATTATTTTTGGTGCTCTTCCTGGACTAACAGCTACCATGGCTGTTGCTTTGTTTACGCCAATAACATTTGGCATGAATCCTGTTGTAGGAATTCTAATGCTTCTTTCTATGTATTGTGGCGCAACATACGGTGGATCAATTACTGCAATCTTGATCAAGACTCCTGGCACTCCTGCATCTGCAGCTACCGCTATTGATGGATATGCTTTGACGCAACAAGGCCATGGTGGAAAAGCGTTGGAGATGGCATTGTTTGCTTCGACTGTTGGTGGAATAATCAGTGCACTTATGTTGCTTTTCATAGCACCTGTTATGGCTAAGGTTGCAACGTCATTTGGCCCTCCCGAATTCTTTGCCTTGGCATTGTTTGGACTTACAATCATCTCAAGCATAAGTGGAAACAATATCATCAAGGGATTGATTATGGGCGCTATCGGAATGTTGGTGTCTTGTATTGGTCTTGATAGGATTACAGGTGTTCCAAGATTAACATTCAATCATCGTTATTTAGTTGGCGGTCTTCAGCTTATTCCTGTTCTGATTGGTCTTTTTGCAATTTCAGAATTAGTTAGAAAAGTAGAAAAGAAAGACTTCAATGTTTCTGATGTTGCTGAATTTTCTAAAGAGAAACTTACTGGATCAGAAATTAAGGGCAGCTTCTTGACTATGATTAAATCAAGCATAATTGGAACTGTAATTGGAGCAATCCCTGGAACAGGTGCAGCCATTGCATCCTTCATAAGTTATGGTGAAGCAAAACGTGTTTCTAAAACACCAGAAAAGTTTGGATCTGGTTCTCTTGATGGAATCGCAGCTTCAGAAGCAGGTAATAACGGTGTAACAGGAGCTACATTGATTCCTCTTCTTACTCTTGGAATTCCAGGTGATGCTGTAACTGCAATTTTGCTAGGCTCATTAATGATTCAAGGTATGATTCCTGGTCCTTCCTTGTTTCAGACTCATGGTAAAGTATTATACACAATCATGGTTGGACTTATATTTGTAAACATCTTTATGTTTATAGAAGGAAAGTTCTTAATCAAGTTGTTTGTAAAGATTACCAAGGTTCCTATGAACTTCATGATTCCTGTTATAATCCTTCTTTGTATTACAGGAGCTTATGCTGTAAACAATGCTTATTTTGATGTTTTGGTCATGTTGGCTTTTGGCCTTGTTGGATATGTGTTTTCTCGCTTCGGATTCCCTGTTACTCCAATGCTTCTGGCTATAATACTTGGACCAACTGCGGAAGAGAGTATGAGACAGAGTTTGATTATCTCTAATGGTAGTATAAAGATTTTCTTTACAAGACCTATTTGTCTTGCATTCATTATTCTTTCAGTACTATCAATTGCTTTACCTATTATCAAGAACAACAAGAATTTGAAGAGGTCAAAAACTGTATGAAAATAGGTTGTTGTGCTCCATTTCCCTGCTATGAAATGGTCTCTAATGCTGGATTCGATTTCATTGAACTTAAAGGTATTGAAGTTTGTGGTTGTACTGAAGAAGAATATGAAGAGGCTTTAGTCCATCTTAAAAATGGATCTATTCCTTGTTCTTGTATCAATGGTTACTGTAATGATTCAGTACCATTGGTAGGACCTATGTATAAAAGAACCAGGGCTTCTCAATATGCTTTGAAACTATCTCAAAGAGCAGATCGATTGGGAGCTGGGCTTATTGGTGTCGGAGCACCTTTTGCACGTAATATTCCACAAGGATTCTCTCGTGATCAAGCTGTGGAGCAATTCAAAGAGGCGATGTTTGATCTTGCAGAGATATCCAATTCATATGGAATAACATGTGTTTTGGAACCATTAAGTTCTCCCATGTGTAATTTCATTACAAAGACAGAAGAGGCATTTGATCTAGTAGAGGAAATAGGGCATAAGAATCTTGGGCTTATGTATGATTTCTTCCATTCTTATCGAATGGGAGAAGATCCTTTCTCTCTTAAGAAAGAGATAGGGAAGGCAAAACATATTCATATTTCAGGCATTTCGCCAAATAGACGTACTTATCCTGTTTATGAAGAAAAGAATGTATTGGAGCAATGGAATGAAGCTCTAATTGCTTCTGGATATGAAGGAAATCTTAGTGTAGAAATAGGACATTCCCATGACATGGAATCTCTGATTATCTGTCAAAAGCTTGTCAGAGAAGTATTTGTTGACAGAAAGCTGTAAAAATTCTCACAATACATAGAGTATTCAAGTAGATTAACTAGGTGAAAAAATGGCAAGACGAAAAAGTGAATTAGCAGACAAGGCATATAACTATCTTCTGGAGAGAATCATTGGTTTTGAGATACTGCCAGGGGAAGTAATATCTGATTCAAATGTTGCTAATCTTCTAGAAATGAGCCGTGAACCTGTAAGAGAGGCTTTTATGCGCCTTGAAGCAGAAGGTCTGCTTGAAAGAGGAAAGCATAGTGTGCATTGTGCAGAATTGAGCTTGGATGATATCAAAGAAATATGCCAGTTACGTTCTGCATTAGAGTCTCTCGCTGTGGAACTGATTAAAGAAAAAGGTGGTCTTTCTTCTTCACAGAAAGAAGAATTAACATTTGTAATGGGTGAAATGAAAAAAAATACTGTCTCAATGATAACTGATGTTGACTCAAGTAAGGTTCGCTATCATTGGGATGATGTGTTTCATTCAACCATTGTTCAGTTCTCGGGAAACAAAAGACTGATTAACATGTTTAGTTTAATGCAACTTCAGATTTCAAGAGCCAGATGGCTCAATATCATTTCTCCTAGAACAGAAGCTTCCATGGATGAGCATGAGAAGATATTTAATGCACTTTTGGAAGACAACTATGATGCATGCATCAATCTTGTGAAGGAACATATCCGTGCTTCAGAAGAGAACTTTATCAGAATTATAAATAGCCCTGAATATCGTATGGTTTATGCCGGCATGTCCATGATGGGGAAATCAAAATAATTTCGACCTGTGCGGTTAAAACTTCCTACAAATCATCATGTTTTCATCTGAACCACCGTTTAGGTGGTTTTAATTTATCATTCTGTCTTCTACTTATGAGAAAGAACTAGTATAGTTAATAATTT
>CAKQTE010000070.1 GCA_934276485.1 uncultured Spirochaetales bacterium
GCCTTCTTTACTGTATAGTCCATAGTACAATATATGGGCTATATAATCAAGCCCCGGCCAAGACTAAAAAACAAAAAGTCAAAGCAAAAAAACAACCTCCAAACATGATATAAACCATGTTCGGAGGTCTGATTGCTTGTGAAAACTTTGAATGTCAACGTTTTCTAGAATTTATTGCTGGTTTGTATAGTTCATAAAGTTATGAAATCTTTAATTAATATTTATGTGATAAAAATCACACTTTTATTATATTTTATTGGCAGAAAAAACAATCTTTACTTTTTGTTTGGATTTTGCGACAACAAGAAAAACTACCACATACAATCATTTGCCTCTTAGTCTTAAGAAAGTTATACTCAGAACATGCAAGTTGAAAAAATAAGCGATACATATCATAAGATAACGCTCAAGAATGGAGATATGATCTTCCTAATTGGAACTGCTCATGTCTCTCAAGATAGTGTTAAAGAAGTTGAAACAATCATAAATGAAGAAAACCCAGATAGAGTCTGTATTGAGCTTGATGAATCAAGAATGAAAAGCAAGACAGACAAGAACAACTGGGAGAACATGGATATAAAGAAAGTCTTGAAGGAAGGTAAGGGTTTCTTCTTGCTTGCTAACACTGCCCTTGCTTCATTCCAGAAAAGAATGGGTGCCAAAACAGGAACCAATCCAGGAGCTGAGATTATAGGAGCTGCAGAACTAGCTAATGAAAAAGGTATCCCAGTATCCCTTTGCGATAGAGAAATCCAGGTTACATTCAAACGAGCTTGGGCAAAAAGCTCTCTTTGGAACAAAAGCAAGCTTCTTGCAACATTGATCTCTGCAGCTTTCTCAAAAGAGGAAGTAACAGAGGAAGAGCTAAATGAGTTGAAGAACGAGGAATCTTTGGAAGCAATGCTCAAGGAAGTGTCAAAAGAGCTTCCTTCTGTAAAGGAAGTATTGATCGATGAAAGAGACAGATTCCTTGCAACAAAAATCTATTCTGCACCAGGGCACAGAAAAGTTGCTGTCATTGGAGCCGGCCACACCCAAGGTATTATCAAGACTCTTGAGAAACTAGACAACGATGAAATTGGAAAGAATGTTGATGATATCAACACGATTCCTCCAAAGGGAAAAGGTGGAAAGATTGCGTCTTGGATCATTCCTGCAATATTTGTTCTATTGCTTGTTCTAGGTGTTGTTCTCAATGGTTGGGACCAGGGCTTGAAGACCTTTGGAATGTGGGTATTGGCTAACACCCTTTGTACTCTAGTCTTTACCTTTGCAGGAGGAGGAACATTCCTCACTTCTATCTTGAGTGCTATCACAGCCCCATTCTTTGCTCTTAATCCAGTATTGGGTGTTGGTATGTTTGCAGGCATATTGCAAGTTACATTCAGAAAGCCTCAAGTAAAGGATTTTGAAACAATGAGTGATGAAGCATCGAGCTTTAAGGGTTGGTACAAAAACAGAATCCTTAGATGCCTATTGGTATTCCTGACAAGCTCAATTGGTAGTATTCTAGGTTCTGCAGTAGCATTCCCTATCATACTAGCAAGATTGTAAATGCCACTAACTAATTAATTATTTCTTTTTGAAGGCTGCAATTATTGCAGCTTTTATATTGCCTACACACTCTGCATTTTTCACAGTCTTACCCTTTGTTGGATAAGCTAACAAAGGATATTCAAAGCCCATTTCCTTTATTGCTTTGATTCTTTTTTCAGCAAAAGGAACAGGTCTGACCTCCCCTGCAAGAGAAAGCTCTCCGAAAGAGCACACCTTTGCAGATAGCGGTACATTGACCTTCGAGCTATAGAGAGCAAGTGCAATTGAGATATCGATAGAACCATCTGTGAGCCTCATACCACCTGCAACGTTGATATATATATCTTGGTCAGACAAGTTAACACCTGCATGGCGCTCTAGAATGGCAGCTATTCTATTGATACGTGATGAATCGACTTTATCTGAGTAGATTCTTTGGTATCCAGATTTAGCAGGAACAACCAAAGCCTGTATTTCGACAACAAATGTACGAGAGCCTTCAACAACAGGAGTAAAAGCTATGCCTGGAGGCAAATCACCTTCTCCACGAGATGACAAGAAATATTGAGCAGGATTAACTACTCCACTCAATCCTTTTTCTCCCATCTCAAAGAGTCCGATCTCATCAACAGAACCAAATCTGTTCTTGCTTGCTCTTAAGAGCCTCATGCCAGATTCAGCGCTCTCGAAGTAGAGTACAGTATCGACCATATGCTCAACAATCTTAGGGCCTGCAATGGTTCCATCCTTTGTAACGTGTCCTACAAAGAAGATCGATGAGCCTAATTTCTTTGCAAGAAGTGACAGCTCCATACAACATGTCTTTATCTGATTAGGAGAGCCCGATACAGACGCGATACTAGCAGTGTAGAGTGTCTGGAGCGAATCAACTACCACATACTCAGGCTTGATGCGTTCTAGGGCCTCTGAGAGAGCTTCTAGACGTGTATCACAATAGATGAGGATTCTTTCTGCAGGAAGACCGAGCCTCTCTGCCCTCATTCTTACTTGCGATGGGGACTCTTCGCCTGAAACATACAGTACTAAAGAGTTCTCAGCTAGATGGGAGAGCATCTGGATCATTATTGTTGATTTTCCGATTCCAGGCTCTCCTCCAACAAGTACAGAAGAAGGCTTCATAACGCCTCCTCCTAGTACTCTATCTAGCTCTTCCATACCTGAACAGGTACGCATTGTTTTATCATAAGGAACATCGGAAAGCTTACGTATCTTGTCGTCCATTATAGGAGCAGAGTCCTTGCCTGCTTTCTGTGGAACCACGGTCTCTTCAACAAATGAATTCCACGCACCGCACTCGGGGCATCTTCCTGCCCATTTGGTCTCTTCATGTCCACATTCAGAACAAACGTACTTTACCAAGCTTTCCTTTGCCATCAAAAACTTTCCTTTCTCTTAGAAGTTCAATAACTCAACATCAAAGATCAACCATGAATTTGGTGGAATCAAACCTGGGTATCCAAATTCACCATATCCTAGCTCTGGTGGGATGATGAGAGTTCTCTTTTCACCCTTGGTCATTGTAACCAATGCTTCGTTCCAGCCCTCGATAACCTGACCGATCTTGAACTCTGCAGGAACGCCTCTTGCAATTGAGCTATCAAAGATTCTTCCATTTAGAAGTGTTCCCTGATAGTGAACAGTTACTTTCTGTCCAAACTTTGGAGACTCTTTTCCATCGCCTTCCTTGTTGATCACATATCTTAGACCAGACTTTGTCTTGATAGCATCTGGGAATCTGTTGTTGATCTCATCGATGATCTTCTTGTTAGCTTCTTCTCTTTGCTTAAGAGCTCTCTGCTCAGCCTCATCAACAAGAGTTGCAAATCTTTCACCTGTTACCTCAAAATCCTCTGCATCCTTTCCAACTCTAACGATTTCAACTTTATTGATCTTGTCACCCTGCTGGATTGAATTAACTACATCCTGACCTTCTACAACATGACCAAATACGGTGTGCTTTCCATCGAGCCATGGTGTTGGAACATGTGTAATAAAGAACTGGGATCCGTTGGTTCCAGGACCTGCGTTAGCCATTGATAGAATTCCAGGGCCTGTATGCTTTAGCTCAGGAACAAACTCATCTGGGAATCTATATCCAGGACCACCTGTTCCATCGCCCTTTGGGCATCCGCCCTGGATCATGAAGTCACTGATTACTCTGTGGAACTTCAAACCATCATAGAAAGGCTTACCTTTCTCTGTTGTGTTTAGCTCTCCATTAGCAAGTCCTACGAAGTTACAGACTGTCATTGGAGTCTTCTGGTATTCCAATGATAGTACGATATCACCCTTAGATGTATGCATAATTGCATACAAACCATCTTTCAAATCTTCCTTGTTCATAATAATTCCTTATATTATATATATTTATTCCTCAAATAAAGTACGTCCTTCACTTAGAAGTTCATAAATTCGTTCCAAGTCTTTCTGACTTTTGTACCTTATTTGTAATTTACCTTTTCTCAAGTTACCCTTTATCTCACATCTTGAACCGACTGCAGAGATAAATTTCTCTTCTACAGATAGTACTTCTTCGTCTTTCTTTGCTGTCTTCTTGGAAGGAACTATCTTATGTCCTTTATTGTATGATGCAGCAAGAGCCTCTGCTTCGCGAACAGATATTCCATCTTGAAGGATCTTGTTCCTAAGGAGTTGTACATCGGATGGATTTACAAGAGATAACAAAGCTCTTGCATGCCCTGCACTCATAGCTCCTGAGATAATGTCATCCTTGATCTCATCAGGAAGAGACAATAGTCGTAATGAGTTTGCAATAGCGGATCTTGATTTTCCAACTTTTCTTGCAACCTCTTCCTGCGAATATCCTGATCGTTGGATCAAGTAGTCATACGCAGCAGCTTCTTCTACAGCATTCAGGTCTTCTCTCTGAATGTTTTCGATGAGTGCAATCTCTATCCTTTGAATCTCAGATAAAGCTGTAACGATTACAGGAAGCTTATCAAGACCAGCAAGCTTTGCTGCTCTATATCTACGCTCTCCAGCTATTATCGAATACTCTCCTGGAGCATATTCCTCAACAGTGAGAGGTTGCAGGATTCCTTGGCTTTTAATTGATTCTGCAAGGCCAGCTAAAGCATCTTCATCAAAGGCCTTTCTTGGCTGATTAGGATTAGGATGTACATTCTCAATTGGTACATATATAGAATCCAATCTCTCACTTTCTGGCTTTGCTTTGTTGTTAGAAGAAAGTGTTGTATTAATAACACTTTCAACCTGGACATCATAATCAAAACCATCCAAAAGAGAGCTCATTCCCTTTCCTAACCCTCTTTTCTTTTCTTTACTACTAGACACGGCTTACAACCTCCTTAGCAAGCTCTACAAATGCTTTTGCTCCCTTATTGGATTTGTCATAATACTCAATAGGAAGGCCATGTGATGGAGCTTCTGCTAAACGAACGGATCTTGGGATAATAGTCTTGAATACCAAATCTGGAAAGAACTCAGAAATATCCTCTACAACCTCTTGATTCAACCTTGCACGCTTTGAATACATAGTAAAAAGAATTCCTAAGACCTTGATATCTGGATTTAACTTTTTCTTAACATTGGAAATGGTTCTCATAATCAAATTGAGACCTTCCATTGCCAAAAACTCGCACTGTAAAGGAATTATTACATTATTACACCAAACAAGAGCATTCATTGTCTCTAAGCCCAGAGAAGGAGGACAATCCAATAGAATATAGTCATACTCTTCCTCTATTGGTTTTAATGCTCTATTCAAGAATTGCTCTCTATCATCCTCATCTACAAGCTCAACCCCTAATCCCGCCATGTCCAGAGATCCTGGAATGAGGAATAAATGCTTGAAGATAGTTGGTTGAATAGCTTCTTTTACAGGAACCTGTCCTGTAACAACCTGATAGATATTTGGCTTACGATTATCTCCAGAAACAGCACCTGTAAGGTTACCCTGAGCATCGAAATCAATAAGCAAAACCCTGTATCCAAGACCAGCTAATGCTGAGCCTAAATTCACAGCTGCAGTTGTTTTACCGACACCACCTTTCTGATTATAAAAAATAACTTTACGTGCAATCATGTTATCAATATAAGCGTTTTAGTTTTTCTTGTCATCAAAGAATCGCAAAAGGTTGACCCTTAATAGTTACTAGTATATTTTTATATTTAGCTTAGGAGAAACTCACAATGGAAGAAATGATCAAAAAAGCAATAAATGACATTCGCCCAGCACTTCAAAATGATGGAGGCGATATCGAATTTATCAATGTAGACGGAAATAACGTACACGTTCGTCTAGTTGGAGCATGCGCTGGATGCCCAATGAGCCAAATCACACTTACAAATGGCGTACAGAGATATCTAAGAGAAGCTGTAGACAAGGAACTTACAGTCATCAACGATGACCAGATTGCATTCTAATTAAAATCTTCTCAATAATGAGCTCATCGATTGATGAGCTCTTTTTGTTTCACGTGAAACACAAAAGAAAATTATAATTTTCAATAATTAGATATTTATTTTGATATTATAATAATTTCTAAAGTATAATTGAAATTATTTTCACAAACTATAAACACTTCCGCATCTTATTATGAATTTTTAATCTTTCACTAAAACTCACTCCAACATTATTTCTCTATGAGATTTAACTATCATCTATACATTATTACTAATAAATTAACAAATACCAGGCCTCCTTTGTCTTTTTAAAATTTTTCACGTGAAACATCTAGCAAACAAACAACAATTAAACTATCGAACTACAAAAGAACCAAGAATAATATTATTCATATCTACCCACACACCCTGTTATTATTTATTTGATATTTTCAGAACTGTCTTAAGTTCTTCTATTTGTTTCTGTTTCACGTGAAACAATCAATATTTAACTGGAACGTGATCTTTCTTCACACCTAATTTATACAAAAAAGAATGAAAGATTCTCTTTTACTGCTCAATTGAATTAAACACAAATTAATTAAATATTAGATGATATATTCCAGAAAATTGAATTCACATTACGATTATCAAAACATCAATTATGTTTTAGCAAGAATTATCTGGATTATGGAATATAGAATATTAAATGCACTGCTGCTGCATCAGCCATATTAAGTAAATCTCTAATTGCACTTCGATAATCAAAGATTCTCCCCTTATTATCTCAAAAAGTAATGATTAAATATATATTTTAAATTCGTAATTTCCTTTTCAAGTGCAATTAAATCAAATTACTAAAAGTGGTTTATTAATTATTCCTGATGCATTTTATTTAAAATTACAAAGATCTAATCAAATTATATGAATAAAACACAATGAGAATAAGAGCAGCAATCCAATCTATTATTTTTACTTACTAAATAGTTTCACGTGAAACAACATATATCTTTGAAACTCATGTAATTTGGGCAAGACACTTCCGCGAGGTTTGTAAAATTTTTGATTTGATATCTAAATCTTTTCAACATTGCGATTTTTTTAAAATTTCCCAATATTTTTAAGAATATTACTATTTATAGAAACAGTTTAAGTTGATACCGGAGTTGCTTTTATCCCTATTATATAGGGTATATTTTTAGCCTATTTTTTATCTTTTTTATAAGTCTATATGTACAAAAAAATTGCCTGCAGCTATTAACCACAGGCAAAATTGCTATATTTTAGCTTATTCGTTTGTTTCTGATTCTACAGATGATTCTGTATTCTCTTCTTCTGTCTCATTTTCATCCTCAGGCTCTTCTTCCTGGTATGCAGTAATAGCCATAACGTTAATCTTGTCGCCCTTCTTCTTGAATCTAGCAACGATAACACCCATAGCACTTCGTCCTAGAGTATTGATTGTATTAACGTGTACTCTGATTACCTGACCCTTGAGAGTCATAAAGATTACATCGTCGTTATCATCAACAGAAAGAGCATTCACTAGACCATCGCCTTCGGTGAGTGTATAGATCTTCTGCCCCATTGTTCCTCGTGAGTGAGCATTGAAGTCTTCGAATCTAACTCTCTTACCCTTACCAAGCTCTGTAATCATCAAAATAGTCTTATCTTCCTGAACCTTTACAAGACCTACTACCTGATCATCTCCGATGAGCTTCATACCTCTTACACCATGAGCAGTTCTTCCCATAGCTCTGATTTGAGTGCAGTTGGTTCTTAGACCCTTACCAGACTTAGTAATGAACATTACATCATCTGATTGCTTAACGAAGATAGACTGTACTAGTTCATCTCCTTCATCAAGAAGAATTGCCTTAACACCTCTTGTCTTTGCATTGATGAAATCCATGAGTCTTACAGCCTTTGTAACACCCATTCTAGTAGCCATCAACAAGTAGTCATCTTCCTGGAATTCATGGAATGTAAGTATTGATGTTGGCTTTTCACCATTCTCAAATTGCAAGAATGTCTTTAGAGATGCTCCCTTGCTTGTCTTTGCTCCCTCTGGGATTTCAAATGCCTTAGCATAGTATGCCTTACCAAGGTTGGTAACAAAGAACATGATATCGTGAGAGCTACATGTGATAAGGTGATCTACAAAGTCTCCATCAACAAGTTTTGCACCCATCATGCCCTTTCCGCCCTTGTTCTGAGCCTTATATTCCTCTGCAGGAAGGCGCTTAGCAAAGCCCTTATTTGAGATGCTGATAACAACCTCTTCCTTTTTGATGAAATCCTCAGGAGAAGCGTCATTTAGCTCACGCTCTACAATCTGAGTACGTCTCTCATCACCATAGATATCGCCAATCTTTCTAATTTCGTCCTTAACGACCTCTAGAACATGAATTCTGTCAGAAAGGATATAATTATACTCTTCGATTCTCTTCTCGATTTCTGCGAGTTCTGCAAGAATCTTGTCTGTTTCAAGGTGAGACAGTCTTCCAAGTCTCATCTTGATGATTGCATCAGACTGGATTGCATCCAAGCCAAATGCCTTCTGAAGCTCTAGCGCTGCAACAGCTTCATCTGCAGATTCCTTTATGATTCTTACAACCTCATCGATGTTATCAAGACCAATCTTTAGACCAAGGAGGATATGCTCACGCTCCTTTGCTTTCTGAAGATCATATCTTGTTCTTCTTTCAATGACTTCTTCTCTATGGTCAACATAAACCTGAAGCATATCCTTTAGATTGAATAGCTTTGGTTTACCTTGATACAAAGCAAGGTTATAGACATTGAAGTTTGACTGAAGTGCAGTTCTCTGGAAAAGCATATTGAGAACAATATTAGGAACAGCTCCTTGCTTTAGATAAACAGCAACTCTCAAACCCTTTCTACCAGAAAGATCCTTGACCTGTGCAATTCCAGGAATTACTCCATCCTTTCTATAGTCATCAATCTTCTTAACAAGCTCTGCCTTGTTTACCTGGTATGGAAGCTCTGTGAAATAGATAGCATCATGAGTTTTATTCATGTCATCCTTTGAATGAGGATCTGCATCTGAAATCTCATACTTAGATCTGATTACGATCTTTCCTTTACCAGTTGTAAAAGCATCTATGATACCTTTCTTTCCACAGATAGTACCTGCAGAAGGAAAATCTGGTCCCTTGATGATCTCCATAAGATCAGGAATTGAGATCTCCGGGTTATCAATAAGAGCACAAACACCGTCTACAACCTCAGAAAGGTTATGAGGAGCCATGTTTGTTGCCATACCTACAGCAATACCAGAAGAACCATTACAGATCATGAAAGGGAAGGCTGCTGGAAGAACCACAGGCTCCTTTAGGGATTCATCATAGTTTCCCATCCAGTCAACGGTATCCTTTCCGATATCAGCCATCATCTCTTCACCGATCTTAGCCATTCTGGCTTCGGTATATCTCATGGCAGCAGGTGGGTCTCCATCGATGGAACCAAAGTTTCCTTGAGGGAAGATTACTGGGTATCTCAATGAGAAATCCTGTCCAAGACGAACAAGAGCATCGTAAACAGAAGCGTCTCCATGTGGATGGTACTTACCAAGTACATCTCCTACGATTCTCGCACACTTCTTGTTTGCTGTATTGAATCTGATTCCCATGTCCCACATGCCATAGAGAATTCTTCTATGAACAGGCTTTAGGCCATCTCTTGCATCTGGAAGAGCACGACTGATAATAACAGACATTGCATACTCAATGTAGCTCTTCTTCATCTGCTCAGATAGGTCATACTTTATAATTGCACCAGGATGAGTCTCTGGTACTGGAGTAGTTTCATCTACCTTTGTTATATCTTCATCCATTTAGTACTCCTTAGAAATCGAGATTCTCTGCAAATTGAGCATTGTTCTCGATAAACTCTCTTCTAGGCTCTACTTCTTCACCCATAAGCATTGAGAAAACTCTATCTGCTTCCTCTGCATCTGATAGGTGAACCTGTCCTAGCATTCTTGTATGAGGGTTCATTGTTGTTTCCCATAGCTGATCAGGATTCATCTCTCCAAGACCTTTATAACGCTGAACAGCGACCTTAGCTGGGTCTCCTGCAAACTCTACTGCTTCCTGGAACTTTTCAGCTCTCTCGTCCTCCGTATATGCATAAATTGGCTCTGTGATTCTTGGACCAGAGAACTTATATAGAGGAGGCATGGCAAAATATACATATCCTGCTTCGATAATTGGGCGCATATAACGATAGAAGAATGTCAAAAGAAGTGTTCTGATGTGAGAACCATCGACATCGGCATCGGCCATGATAATGATCTTATGGTATCTTACTTTCTCGATATCGAATGTCTTCTCCTGATTGTTGTTCTTTTTCTCTTCTTCCTCATCATCAAGGTCTGCACCTTGATTGTATCTAGTGATTCCAGCTCCGATAGTCTGGATTACAGGCTCAAGCTTATCGTTGTTCAGTACCTTAGCTTCCTGAGCTTTCTCAACGTTGAGCATCTTTCCCCAAAGAGGAAGAATAGCCTGGAACTCTCTATCTCTACCTGCTTTTGCAGATCCACCAGCAGAATCACCCTCTACGATGAATACCTCACACTCTGCAGGATTCTTCTTAGAACAGTCAGCTAGCTTTCCAGGAAGACCTCCACCTTCGGATTTCTTACGAATGTTCTCACGAGCCTTTCTAGCAGCAACACGACCGAGGGCTGCACTTGTTACTTTATCAAGGAGCTTATCGATTGCTTCCGGAAACTCATCAAAGTAATTTGTTAGATTCTCATAAACAAGAGAATCAACAATGCCCTTGACATTTGAGTTACCAAGCTTCATCTTTGTCTGTCCCTCAAATTGAGGATTAGGAAGCTTAACAGAAACAATGGCAGTCAAACCTTCAGCAATATCTGATGCTTCAAAGCTATCAGGATATTTCTTCATGTACTTAACGCTCTTCTTCAATTGGTTGTTCAAACATCTTGAGATAGCAGCCTTAAAGCCAGAATAGTGAGTACCACCTTCACGTGTGTTGATGTTGTTTACGAAAGTAAGAACCTTTTCGTCATACTTATCGTTGTATTGCAATGCAATTTCTACTGAAACATCATCCTTTGTATTCTCAAATGCAATTGGATCGAATAAAACAGTCTTATACTGGTTCAGATATTTAACGAAAGAGGATAGTCCTCCGTCTGCATGGAATACTTCCTTCTTCTCTTCATCTCCTCTCATATCAATCAGTGAGATGGAAATACCCTTGTTCAAGAAAGAAAGCTCTCTGAAACGAGCAACAAGTGTATCGAAATTAAATGAGTTTCGCTCCATTACTTCAAAGTCTGGAGTAAATTTAACAATTGTTCCTGTCTTATTTGTCTTTCCTACAATAGCAACATCTGCCTGAGGAACACCTTTTCTATAAACCTGTCTATAAACATTAGGAGCTCTATGTACAGTAACTTCCATCCATTCAGATAGAGCGTTTACACAAGATACACCAACTCCATGAAGTCCACCTGACACTTTGTATGCATTGTGGTCGAACTTTCCTCCTGCATGCAATTGCGTCAAAACGACCTCTAGAGCACTCTTTCCTTCCTCAGGGTGAATATCTACAGGAATACCTCTTCCGTTATCTTCTACGGTACATACCTCGCCATAAGGACCGTTTTCAAGATAGACCTTAATATCGTTACAATAACCAGCCATTGCTTCATCGATAGAGTTATCAATTACCTCATATACAAGATGATGAAGTCCATCAATGCCAGTTGATCCGATATACATACCAGGTCTGAGTCTTACTGCTTCAAGACCTTTAAGAACTGTAATGCCTTTCGAATCATACTTTTCACTGGCTTCGATTTCGGCTTTCAATTCTTCGTCACTGTGTTCAGCGATTTTGATATCGTCTTCTTTCATTCTTAACCTTTGTTCATTTGAAATTTGCGCATGAAAATAAGAGTATAAACCACTACTATAAGCGCATGTTTTTAGTATATAATATATATATAAGGATATGCAAGCCTAACTAGTTTTTTGTAAGCATTTAATATTTACTTATATTTCAAATAATTATCTTGTATATTTGATATTTATTTTTTTATTGTTGATATTTCAGCTTGATTTACATTTGTTTGGCGTTTAGGATTTTGTTGATTATGGATAACTATATCGAAATTTGGCAAGAAACATTGGAACAGGTAAAGGACTCGATGCCCGAGTCTTTACACTCTTTTTTTGACAACATCAATTATAATGGTGTTGAAGGAAATACACTGAATCTTTCAGTGGCATCTCCTTTTATGCTGGCTAATCTGAATAAATACAAGGATTCGATAGCAAATACTTTTGCAGAAAAAGCTGGTGATGATTACACAATAAACATCTCAGTTGACTCAACTATCAAATCCAAGCCTGCAACTAGCGTCAAGAAAGCGCCTGTAAAAGCACCTGTTAAAAGTATTAAACAAAGTTCAAATACAACACTTAACAAGAAATACTCATTTGATAACTTTGTTTATGGAGAAAACTCTGACTTGGCATTCAAGGCTGCAAAGATCATAGCTCTAAATCCAGGAACATCTTTCAACCCATGTCTAATATATGGTGGAGTAGGTCTTGGAAAGACACACTTGTTGCAAGCAATTGGAAACTATATAGATGAGCATGATCCAGCTAAGAAAGTAATATATGTAACTGCAGAATCATTTACAAATGAATTCATCAGCTGCTTTGGGGCAGGAGAGGGAAATACCTTGAAAAACAGGTTCAAGCAGAAATACAGAAAGACCGATGTACTTTTGATTGATGATATTCACTTCCTGCAAAAGAAGGATGGTATCCAGGAAGAGCTCTTCCATACATTCAACGATCTATATGAAGACAATAAGCAGATTGTCTTTACATGTGACCGTCCTATTACAGAGCTTACAGATATCACAGATAGACTTAGAAGCAGATTCACAAAAGGCTTGAACGTTGACCTAAGACCACCTCAATATGAGGTACGAATGGCAATTGCAAAACAAAAATGCAAGGAATTGAAGCTTGAGATTCCAGATGAGACATTAGACTTCATATGTCAATCCGTAAAAACCAACGTAAGAGACCTAGAAGGTGCTCTTACAACAGTATCTGCTGTTGCTCAGATAATCGAGAAACCAGCGACTATAGAGCTTGCTAAGGAACACTTGAAGGATATTCTCATAGAACCAGCTCTAAGAAGCGCTGAATACACTATAGACGACATATTCACTGTCACTTCCAACTACTTCAATGTTTCCATTGTTGATTTAAAGGGAAACAGTAGAAGCAAGAACATAAAACAGCCAAGACAGATAGCTATTTACTATGCATATAAGTATGGAAAATTCACTCAATCTGAGATTGGAACATACCTAAATAAGGACCATACATCCATTGGATACACCATAAAAACGATGGAAGCAATGATCGATAATGATGACAGTTTGAAGAATGCTATCAACTCAATTAGGTCAAAACTTGAGGAAAAGTAGCCATTTTTCTGGGGAAAAGGTGTGGAAAATCATGGGGAAAAGATCAAGAAAATGTGAAATTCCCAGTAAAACTCAAAATGTTTTCCACACATCGAAATTTTAATGAGGAAAACTAACGAGTTTTTCACATAGTTTTTATTTTTATAAATAGTTGATCCTTAAGTAGATAGTTGAGTTTTCCACAATTTCACACCGACTATTATTACTACTGGATTTTATTTATGATATATTTATTAGTAGAAGTAACAGAAGGAGTGCAAAACAAAAAATGAAGTTTATCTGCTCTTGCGAAAGTATTAGACAAGAAATTGAATACGCTATCTATTTCTCTGCTCAAAAAAATGCGTTGGCAATTCAAAGCAACGTTTTATTAGATAATTCAAATGATCTTCTGGTCATAAAATCCACAGATGGAAAGGTTGGTTTCACTTCCAGTATTGCAATTCAGACAATTGTTCCAGGAAAGACAACTGTTTTCTGTGACAAACTGCTTGCAGTTCTAAAGACAATGCCTAGTGGAAATCTAGAATTTTCAGATGAAGACAAAAAGCTTACTATCAGACCTGTAGAGAGTAATATGAACATCAATGTAAACCTAAAGACAATTGATGCTAGTAATTTCCCAGAGCTAATGAGCGTTGATGAATCACTTTATTTCACACTTCCTCAGAAAGATTTCAACGATATGGTCGATAAAACTTCCTTTGCAGTTGCTGATGATCAGAATAGAAAGTATCTAACAGGTGTTTATCTTGAAAAGAGAGATGAACGGCTGAATATGGTAGCAACAGATGGAAGAAGACTTGCATATGTTTATAGGTCTTTTGAACAGGATATTCCTGAATTTCCACCAGCTATCATACCTGTAAGATTCTTGCAGCTATTGAAGACAATTTCATTAAATGAAGGTATTTTCTCACTTGCAATAACTCCTACAAATATCTTTGCGCAAGTTGGAAATAGAGTTATCTATTCTTCATTGATCGTAGATAACTATCCTAACTATCAGAGAGTAATTCCAAAGGAACTACAGTATGACTGTAAGATGAGAGTAGATGACCTAGAGAAAGCTGTTTCCTTGATCTCAATTCTAGTTGAATCAAAATCAAAGCGTATCTTTGTTGATTTAAATACAGATGGTGTAATGCTCTCTGGTGAGAATAATGAATTTGGAGATTCAAAGCAGATCATTGCTTGTGAGTATTCTGGTCCTGAAGCCAAGATCTCATTTAACTTCAATTTGCTTTTGACTCCTATCAAGAAGATGGATTCTGAGTATTTGAAGATATCTTACAACACTCCTACAGCTGCTATGATCATGTCGCCAGAGCCTGACAAAGACTATCTATATGTCTTGATGCCAATGCAGGTGTGATGAGATTTCTTTCTTTATCAATAAACAATTTCAGGAATATATCCTCTGCTTCATTCTCTACTGATGCAGAGGATATTGTTCTTACAGGAATTAATGGTCAAGGAAAGACCAATTTGCTTGAGTGTGTATACACTCTATGCTATGGCTCGTCTTTTAGAACCCAAAATCCAAAGGAATGTATCAAACATGGAGAGAGTGGGTTCTCTATCAATGGTGTCTTTCTAAATGAATACTCTGAAAAAGAGAATGTTTCTATTAGCTATATCGATGGAAAGAGGAAAATAACCATTGATGGTAAGGAAATAAAGGACAGAAAAGAACTTATATATCACTTTCCATGCATTGTTTTCTGTCATGAGGATATAAATTTCATCAAAGGAGAGCCTGAAGAAAGACGAAGGTTCTTTGATCAGATGATGAGTCTTTATTCTCCATTCTTCTTTGACTATCAACGTCAATATAGAAGTGTATTGATGCAACGAAATGCTGCTATCAAGAATGGACAATACCAACTTCTTCCACTTTATAATGGACGACTGGCACAAAGTGGCTTGGAAATAATGCATGATAGGGAAGAGACTGTAAAATCATTCAATACGATTTTTCCAGAATTGTTTTCTTTGGTATCCCAAACAGACCTGAAACTTGAAATTGAGTATCTTCCTAGCTGGAAGGATTTCAAGAGTGAAGACGAAATAGTTTCATATCTAGAGGAAAATGTAGAGAGAGACATCAAGATGAGTACAACTACAAGCGGTGTGCATCGTGATAGATTCATTATCAAATCTCAATATGGACCTTTTTCTCAAATAGGCTCTACAGGACAATTGAGACTGTGCTCATTGATCTTAAGAATTGCTCAAGCTAAGTATTTTTCTCAAATGAGTGGTATAAAGCCAATTTTGCTAATAGATGACGTATTATTGGAACTGGATGCAGAAAAGAGAGGAAAAATATTGGAGCTTCTTGATGGATATTCTCAAGCTTTCTATACATTCCTTCCTAACGAGAGATATTTCTCTGTAAAAAACGATGGATTACACTATAGAGTAGAAGGAGGGATGTTTACTCGTGAAGATACCTGATCATACTCTAAGAGCAGAGTTAGATAACATTCTCAAAAACATTCACTACGATCCTCAAAGAGTGATGCTTTACAAGTATTGGCCAGTTGCGGCAGGTCCTCAGCTGTCTGCTGTAACAGACCTTAAAAGTGTAAAAGATGGAGTTTTGAAGGTTGCATCAACATCGTCTTCTGCTAAATCTTTGCTATTGTTGAAAAAGAAAAACATCATAAGCAAGTACCAGGAAAAGTTTCCTGAAATGAAAATTGTTGATTTAGAGGTACTCAAAAGGTGTTGACCATAGAGTGCAATCTTGGTAAAATTCCGAAATTGGACACAATTGTCCCAAAAAAGATGGAAAATCACGCTAATCATTAGCGTACAATTGGAGAATATCATGAGTTACAAAGGCAAGAGAACTTATCAGCCAAGTAAGATGAAGAGAACTAGAAAGTTCGGCTTCCGCGCAAGAATGGCAACTAAGGGTGGTCGTAAGGTACTCGCTCGCAGAAGAGCTAAGGGTAGATATCATCTCACAGCAAGTGATGAGAAGAAACCATACTAAAAACGAGATAATCAGGAAGAAAATAGACATTGATCGCATTTTCAAGGAAGGCTCTTCATATTCTTCATTTGGAATGCGATTGATTTCTCTTAAAAACGAACTAGGCTATGACAGATTGATTGTTATTCCAGCCAAACACTTTGGCAGAGCAGTCGATCGTAATAAGGCACGCCGAAGAGCTAAGGAAATATTCCGTAATTATCCTCAGCGTCATAGTAGTCTGGAAGAGTTTAATGTAAATTCCAAGGATTATGCCCTAATTTTGTATCCAGGAAAGGTTTCCGATTTTTCCTTGCTTGAGTCCGGCTTCATTAAACTATTGGACAGGGCTAATCGGAAATAACTCCTACTCCATCAAGCAATACTCCTTCTATGCTTTCCAGATACAACGTCCTTAACCACCAATAAGGAGTCAACGTTGGATAGAAACACTATCATCGCAATTGTTTTATGTGTAGTTGTAATTGTTGTAGGTATGACAATTCAAACTACATTCTTTGCTCCACCGATTATGGAAGAAACCAATGTTTCTGAAGTGGAGCTTGACGGAACTCAAGTAGCAGAGAACCTTGCTACAGAACAAGCAGTAAGTAAATTCAAGTCATCAGGAACAGATGGACCTGTGGATACTTTTGTAGTAGAAAACGAAGCACTAAGTATCACATTTGATCCAAAGGGAGGCTCTATCTCATCAATTAAGCTGTTGCAGCATGAAGAGAATGGAGAGCCAGTTGAACTACTATATAGAGAAAGCGACGATGTAAACGCTATGATGCTCTACTATGGTAATGACACATCTATGCCAATTGATGAGGTATTCAACTACGAGATTGCTACAAAGAACCTCAGTAATGGTGGTTCAATACAGCAAGTAACATTCTCTAGAGACTTTGAAATCACAGAAACAGGTGAAAAGTTTACTCTTGAGAAGCGTTTTGCAATCCCAACAGATGACGAATACATGATCCAGCTTGCTGTAACAATCAAGACATCTGATGGATCAGCAATTCCATTGAACTTCGATGGACATATGTATTCTATCTCAGTAGGACCTCAGATTGGACCAGAATTTGAGTCACTTTCCGGAAACTATGACTATAGAAGAGTAATCTACAAAGCAGAGAACGAAGGAAAGAGAAAGAACGCTGGATTCAGAAACGGTCTATTTACATATGACAAGAAGTCTGTTGATTGGATTGGACTTACTGGAAAGTACTTTGCTTTCTTGTTGATTCCAGAAAATGAAGGAATAATTTCTTCTGTAAGTGCTACTCAGCTTACAAATGAGACAGGTATCCCACAAGAGAATACTATCTACATGCATAGAAATTCAGAAGCTAAATCTTCTGTTACAGATATCTATTCATTCTATGCGGGTCCTCAGACATCAAAGACACTTGGTATCTACGATAGAGCAAATGACAATGTATTTGGACTAGCTGAGCATCATTTGAAGAAAGCTTTGGATGTTTCATGGCTATCATGGCTTGAAACAATACTAAAGTGGGTTCTTGATACTCTTTACTTCGTAACAAGAAACTATGGTGTTGCTATCATACTTCTAACAATCCTTGTTAAGCTATTGATGATTCCTATCTCAAAGAAGGGTCTTGATTCAACAGCTAAGATGAGTGCGCTCGCTCCAAAGATTGAAGAGATCAAGAGCAAGTATCCAAATGATCCAGAGGCACAGAATGCTGCTATTGCTAAGCTATATCAGGAAGAGAAGATCAATCCAATGGGTTCTTGTATTCCAATGCTATTGCAGTTCCCAATCTTCATTGCTCTATATGGATTGTTGAATAAGAACTTCGAATTGAGAGGAGCTATGTTCATTCCAGGATGGATTCCAGACCTATCAATTCCAGATACTATTGCAACTCTTCCATTTGCGTTACCATTCTTAGGACCAAAGATTCATTTGTTACCTATCATCTATACAGTATCAATGATCTTCTCCATGAAGATAACCCAGACAACCAATACAGCTCAGAGCCAGAAGGGTATGATGTGGTTCATGACATATGGAATGCCAATCATGTTCTTCTTTGTAATGTACAATGCTCCATCTGGATTGCTTGTTTATTGGACTGTTACAAATGCTATATCTATCATCCAGCAGGTATTTACAAACAAAAAGAAGTCTCAACAGTATTCTGAAGAGATTAAAGCCAAGGATGAAGCTAAGAAAGCTAAAAAGAAAAAGAAGAGGTAAGTGAATGTTTTGTGATTTTGAAGGTAAGACTGAAGAAGAGGCAAGAGCAAAAGCTATAGAAGAACTTGGACTTGAGGAAGGAAACTTTGATGTAGAAATCCTTGAGAATTCAAGAAAGGGCCTCTTCAAGAAAGCTTATGTGAAGATAAGAGTATACTATGGCGATGAAGAAGCTATAGAAAGTGAAGATGAAGACGATTCTGTTGATGTTAAGAAGGAAAACAAGCCTTCAAATATCGACAAGGATGTAGAAGACAAGGTTATTGCTTTTGTTGATACTCTAATCCAGAAGATGGGTTATGAGGGAAAGACAGAAGTTGATTTCAGAAATGACAATAAGCTTGGTCTTAATATCGATAGCGTTGACTCTTCAATTCTTATTGGTCGTAAGGGTAAGAATCTAGATGCTATTCAGCTTATTGCAAATGTATATGCTGGTAATCTAGATCCAAGCATAAAGGTTGTAGTTGATAGTGAGAACTATAGAATGCGCCATGAGGAGAATATCGTTAGAAATGCATATAGGGTTGCAGAACAAGTAAAGAGAAGCGGAAAATCAAAGCTTCTTGATCCAATGAATCCATTCGAAAGAAGACTTGTTCATACAGCTTTAAATGATTTTGAGGGTGTAGATACAAAGAGTGAAGGTGAAGGACTTCTTAAGCAGGTTAGAATCATTCCTACCAAAAGAGCCTAAACTATAAATTAAATAACAAATTAGAATTTCCTCTCTTTGAGATAAAAATCAAGGGAGGAAATTTTTATATATTTTGGGTTGACGGAAATAAGTGATTTAATTAATATCCTTATTAGGAATAATTACTAATAAGAATATGTTGGCAAGAAGAAATACTAAACAGAAAAACATTGTTTATGAGGCAGTTGTGGAACTTGTAGGACATGTTAGTGCTGACGAGATATATGCCAAGATAAACAAGGATTATCCAAATATTTCGAAAGCAACAGTCTATAGAAACTTAAATGTTCTTTGCCAGGAAGGAAAACTCAGAAGAATAGAACCTATCAATCATTTGTCAGAACAGAAGTTTGATAGTACTTTAAAGCTGCATAGTCATGCTATCTGCACCAAGTGTGGTAAAATGATAGATGTCCATCTTAGAGGAGAAGAACATTTTGAAAGCAAGGCTAAACCCATGGAAGATGGCTTTATGCTAACTTGTCATGAATTGATATTTGAAGGTATCTGCAGTGAATGCAGAGAAAAGGAGAATGAAAATGGAACTTAAGGGATCAAGAACAGAGAAGAATCTTCAGACAGCATTCGCTGGAGAATCACAGGCTAGAAACAAGTACACTTATTTTGCATCAAAGGCAAAGAAAGAAGGCTACGAGCAGATTGCAGCTCTATTTCTAGAAACAGCTGAAAACGAAAAAGAGCATGCTAAGCTATGGTTCAAGCTTCTAGAAGGAGGAGATATCAAATCAACAGCAGAGAACCTAAAGGCAGCTGCAGCTGGTGAGAACTATGAGTGGACAGATATGTATGCTGAGTTTGCTAATGTTGCAGACGAAGAAGGCTTCAAGCAGATTGCTGCACAGTTCAGAGGAGTAGCTAAGATCGAAGCTGAGCATGAGAAGAGATATCTTGCACTTCTTGAGAATGTTGAAAATGGTCTAGTATTCTCACGCGATGGAGAGATGATCTGGAAATGCAGAAACTGTGGTCACATCGTAGTTGGAAAGAGTGCTCCAGCAGTTTGCCCAGTATGTGCTCATCCTCAGGCATATTTCGAATTGGTAGCTCAGAACTACTAAATTGAAGCAAAATCAATGAAAAGAGGCCTCTCGGGGCCTCTTTTTAGATAGTATCGATTACTTTTTTAATCTGGCTAATTTTTTCTTTTGAGAATTGCGCTCCAACTTGAGCAATTATTTCACCAGCTAGAAAAGATGCTATTCTTCCACATTTTTCGATATCATAACCTTTCATATATCCATATAGGAAACCTGCAGCATAAGTGTCTCCTGCGCCTGTAGTATCAACAGGAGAAGAAGAACCATATAGAGGTATTTCATATATATTTCTATTTTCGGAAATGAACGAACCTCGTTTTCCATTCTTAACAATAGCTATAGGACATAGTTTTCCCATCGATTTACAACACTCGTAAGCGTCATAATTATCAAAAAGGAAGCGAGCTTCTTCACTGTTTGCAAAGACAATATCACAATAGTCCTTAATGAGGCCTAAAAATGTCTGTCTATATCTTCCAACAGCAAATGGATCTGCTAAATCGAATGCGATTTTCTTACCTTGACTCTTATATAGATCCAGAACCTTCTTTACTGCTCTTTGCTGTGGCTCTGTATCCCACATATATCCAGTGAAATAGAATAGATTTGCATCTTTTGCACTTTCGATGTTTACATCAACGCTATCGAATAATCTATTAGCACCTAGATATGTATTCATTGTTCTTTCTTTGTCTTCTGTTAGCAATATTATAGAGGTTCCAGTTACAGCATTCTTATAGACACATTCATCCTTGACGCCACTTTCCTTTAGTTTTGTTCTATACATTCTTCCTAACTCATCATTACCAACACCGCCTGCTAATGTTGTGTCGATTCCTAGAGAGCAAAGAGTAACCATTGTATTAGGGCAAGAACCACCACAAGAATATTGAATATTACGTCCTTTTGTATGTTCAATTATTTCAGCTTGTTTTTTTTCATCAATCAAAAGCATGATACCTTTATTTAGTCCAAGCTTTTCCAAATCTTGTTCATCTACATTGCATAGATAATCTATTAGAGGATTTCCAATTCCATATACTGAAGCCATGGCATAAGTATAACGTGTAATTGAGAAAGTTTACAGAAAAAGGTTTTTGAGAGAGACACTATATATAGTTTTCCCCATGTTTTTCACATTGATTTTATATTACTCTAAAAACGGGGAAAACGATGGTTGATTTTAACAAAAATCGATATAGTGTAATTGATAAGATTATGGTAGTTAAATATAAACATAATAAAGAATTAATTAAAATAATTGCTAATGTAAATAACCCCAAAATTATATAGGTTTATAACAATTTTTGGGTATGTGAAAAACTGTTTGAATGTGAAGTTTTCCACAGTTTTTCACATTTTTTCCCCAATTATATGTTTAAAACTCTAAATCCTTATAAATAGCAGACTTAAAGCGATTATATGCAATAAATAGGTCTATTTCCTCTAGTGTCAGCATAATAGTTTTCCTCATGCATTTGAGAAAGCTTGGTAAAAAGCTCTCTTATGTTTCCTGGCCAAGAATGGTTATATAGTGTGTCATATGACTTGACTCTATAGCGGATTATGTTGTTTGTTTTCTCATAGTAGTTTACTAAATCTGGAATATCTTCCTTATGATTATCCAAGTCTGGCATTTCAAGAATTCTATGAGCAATACGATATGAAAAGTCCTTTCTTATAACACCTTTTGCTGTCAATTGTTCTAATGGAACATTGCTTGCTGTGATCAATCTGAAATCAGATGAGACTTCTGTATCGGAACCAAGAGACATGAATTTTCCACTTTCGATTACATCTAGAAGCATTTCTTGCATCTGGAATGTCATGTTTTCTATCTCATCTAGAAACAAAATAGATTTGTTAGCACTCTTGAGAAAGCCATTTCTACTATATGTTGCTCCTGTATAAGCACCTTTTGTGCATCCAAAGAAGTTGCCTTCCATTAAGCTTGGATTTGAATATGCACCGCAATTGATATATACCATCTTGCTTTTCAAGCCAGAGAGCTTATGGATTCTTCTTGCTGCAACATTCTTACCCGTTCCTGTGTTTCCTGATATATGGATTGGTTCTTTTGTATGAGACCATTTCTGTATCTTCATTCTTACAGATTCCATTAGAAGTGATGAACCTATCAGATCAGTATGAGTGTCGTAGGAGTAATCTGTATTCTGGATCTTTGCCATAGCAGCTAATATAGATTCATCATCGCTATCATCTGGAAGAAAGATAGTGTCTGAATGCTGTTCGAATGGATAATGATTTTTGTAATAGAAGATTATTAGTTTATATTGGTTGTTCAAATACTCTTCTAGATTCATAGTTTCTTCTTCACTATCAAGATCGATAAATACATAGCTATCCTTTTGAATGATATGCTTTCTTAACTCTTCGAAAGACGAATACACCAAAATCTTATGTTTTTTCAAAACCTCCTTTAAAAATCCTATTCTCGTTTGATTAACAGAAATAATAACAATATTCATTTTGCCTCCTCTTATTTAACAATAGGAGTACACCCAAAAAGAACTCATCACACCGGGTTACATATTTCAAAAGGCAAAAACTACCCCAATAAACAGGCTAAAAACAGGGTTTTAAGCATTCATTTTAATTAAAAATAAAAAAATTTAATTAATTTTCCAAAATCACGTGCAAAAACTCGACTTTTGGCCTTCTTATATCAAAGGAGATTCTCATGAATAGAATTGAAAAAAGAATCTACACTGAAGAAGAGAGAGCACGTGCAACCGAAGACGTCAGCAACATGACCCTCTTTTCTGATGCTATGACGGTTGCTTATAGGGACAAGACCTATACAGCATACTCGCTTGAGTCGCTTCTTGGCATGAAGGTGTCTGACTCCATGAAGGACGAGATGGTCGTGCATGCCGAGAACTGGCTGAAGCGGCTGGAGAACAGGGACGCATGCCTTGATGTCGTAATCGAGTTCCCATCCGAGAAGATACACATCGAGATCCAGCAGCTCAAGAGGAAGGACGGGATTCCTAGGAGCATGTTCTACCTTAGCATGCTGCTTTCCGACATAAGGAAGGGAAAGAAGCAGATAGACCCGTATCACGTGATATCGATCTGGATCTGCGACTACAACCCGATCCCCGGATCCGAGGAGCTTCCGTTCTACACGTTCGAGAACACATACAGGAAGAGGGAGAACATGGTCGGCATCGATTCCCCTTTCGAGCTCGACGACGGTGTCACTATGATATTCGTGAACGCAAGCTATGACTGGGAACCGCTGAAAAGGATGAGGGAGCTCACGAGGGAGGAGAAGGCATTGATGGAATACCTGAAGGACATGAAGAGAAGCGATGTAAGCGAAATTGTGCACAAGGAGGCCTTTGACGTGCTATCATTGTACAAGGAAGGTGGCCCTATGTACGGAGAAGTTCACGAGGAGTTCATGGAATATCACAAGGAAGAGGCTGAGAAGCTCCTTGCAAAAGGCAAAGCCGAAGGCATTGCAGAAGGAGAGAAGAAAGGACTACAGAAAGAAAAGCTCGCAACTGCAAGGCGTATGCTCGCCTCAAACTTCGATATTGATACAATCTCAGCAATGACCATGCTTACTAAAGAAGAGATTCTGGATCTCAAATAG
>CAKQTE010000071.1 GCA_934276485.1 uncultured Spirochaetales bacterium
TAAATTATTGACTATACTAGTTCTTTCTCATAAGTAGAAGACAGACGGCTAAATTAAAACCACCTAAACGGTGGTTCAGATGAAAACATGATGATTTGTAGGAAGTTTTAACCGCACAGGTCGAAAAAATGTGCTCAATATTTCATGAGCACACATCTTTTGGTATCGGATAGATATTATTTCTCCCAAAGCTTATCTGGGTAATATCCTGAATCAATCTTCTTTCCAAGCTCTGCCATTACAGTTGGCTTATCTTCTGGATATGTCATTCCAAACCATCTGTCTTCTGACTTAAGAACAGTTACAGAGCCATCGCCTCTTTCAACCATCCAAGATACTCCATTTGGAAGCAAGCATTCCTTCTTGATCTCACGAATGCTATCTTTCTTGAAGTCTTCCCAATAAACCATGAAGCTGTCGAAAGCCTTTGGAGTAAAGCCGAAGAAATTCATTGATACAGCTTCCTTACCTGTTAGATAGACATCTTTATCCATATGGGAAACGATTCTTCCATCAGCGCAATATTCAATCTTTGTATTCTCTTCCATGCTTGTAAGGATGCCTTCCTTAACCTGACAGATAGCTCTTGAAACAGAGCCTGAAGGGCTCATTGTGTTCTCAAGAACGAATCCAACCATAGCATGAGTTGTATCATCATTCTTTAATCCTGATAGATAGTTTCCAAGTGTTACATATGCAGAACGACCATAGTAGTCATCAGCATTGATTACTGTAAAAGGAGTCTTTACAACATCCTTTGCACAAAGAACAGCCTGGATAGTTCCCCAAGGTTTTGTTCTATCCTTAGAAGATTCAATCTCTTCTGGAGTTAGAAGAGAATCATGTGTCTGGAATACATACTCTGCATCCATGTTTCTTGCAATTCTATCGAAAAGACGCTCTCTGAAATCCTTCTCAATGTCCTTTCTGATAATGAATACGACCTTGCCGTATCCACCATGATTTAGAGCATCGTAAACACCAAAATCCAATAGCGTCTCGCCATGTCTACCTACAGCGTCAATCTGTTTGACACCACCATATCTTGAACCCATTCCTGCTGCCATTACCAATAAAGTTGGTTTCATATCGCCTCCTGATATATGTTGATTATAGGCGGTAATACTTTTTTAGTTAATGAAAATAAACGATATGAGGCCTAAATTTTTCCGTTTTCCTCAAAAAGGGATATATTTTATTGTATATCTTCTTTCTCTACACAGAATAAAAGAAGGAAACATAACGTAAAAATAATTAACGTTATATTTATATATGTCATGTATTTTCTTTTAATATAAATATTTATTTGCTAAGAACCTATTGTCAAAACAAATAATAAATATTAATTTATCTGACATGAAAAGAGCAAATACACTAAAACCTTACCTATTTATAGCACCAGCAGTGATTCTTGCTCTCACATTCTCATGCATTCCCTTTTGTAAGGCATTTATAGACTCTTTCTTCAATATCGATGCAACAGGAAAGATAAAGAACTTTGCATTCTTGAATAACTATAAGGCACTCTTTCAAGACAAGAACTTTGCAAATGCAATAAAGAATACTCTTTTATTTGCTGTTATGTTTGTTCCATTGAACACAGTACTAACAGTATTGGCAGCGTCCCTGACAAGAAGAAAGAATAGGTTTTCGTATATTCCAGAATATATCTTCTTTCTTCCACTAGCGTTCTCTTTGTCTAGTATCACACTAATATTCAAAGAGATGTTCAGAGGACGGGTATCGATCATAAATAGGATATTCGATCTAAATATCGAATGGCTCTCAGAGCCAATGGCAGCAATGGTGGTATTGGTGCTGTTGGGTGTTTTCTTGGACTTTGGACTCGATTATATCATCCTGCTAGCCGCATTCAGAGGCATAGACAAATCCGTTTTGGAAGCAGCTCGCCTAGATGGAGCAAATGGCCAGACATTATTCTTCAAAATAGAGCTACCCATCATCAAGAGCATGGTGCTTGTTACTATATTCCTAGCTGTAAAGGATGCTCTTTTGATAGTTGCACCAATTACGATACTCACAGAAGGTGGGCCATTCAGGTCTACTGAGACATTGATGTTCTTCTACTATATAGAAGCATTCAAGTCTGGAAATGCAAACATCGGAAACGCTATCACAGTTCTTGCTGTAACCGCATCGGTCATCATAATGGCAATTGGCTTGAAAGTGAGGGATGATGTATGAAGAAAGTCATTAGAATCATCCTACTTGTCACACTATGCCTCGCGATATTGTTCCCTTTGGTATATTCATTTCAGTTATCATTTTTTTCAAGGAAGGACTTTCTTTCTCAAAATGCAAGATTCTTCCCTTCTGAGATTACATTTGCAAACTACACAAAGGCCTTTGGATACAGATATCTACCGATAGAACTTGTAAATTCTCTTGTAACAGCAACGCTTAGTGCAACAATAAAGACATGCGTCTTGGTACTAGCTGCATTTGCGTTTTCGCATATACGCTTCAAGGGAAAGAAGTTCTTTCTTGTGCTACTTCTTGCAACCCTATTCGTGCCTCAGGATGCACTTTTGTATCAAAACTATAAAATAGTTGCGAAATTAGGCCTATTGGACACTTATCTTGGAATAATTGCACCTACTCTATTTTCTGCGTCCCAGATGGCACTGCTTCTAGGTGCATTAACATCCTATGATAAGGATTACTATGACAATGCACGCATAGATGGAGCTTCTGACATGCTATATATAGTGAAGATCCTAACGCCTTTGACTAAATCATTCTTGATCACGATCTTCTTGCAATCATTCATTGGCGTATTCAATTCATATATGTGGCCACTCTTGGTAACAAACAAGCCAAAGACAAGAACAATACAGGTTGGACTTACGATGCTTGGCTTTGCAGAAGAAGGAAATATTGGTGCTCAGATGGCAACAATATTCATGACAATTCTACCATTTGCAATAATACTTGCCTTCAGCAAGAAATTGATAGAGAAAGCATTGATCAACAGTTCAATGCACTCTTAGGAGGAGAGATGAAAAGAGTCTTAACTATCATGCTTTTACCACTACTTGCACTGTCTGTATTCGCAACAGGCGCAAAGGAAACAAGAACTGTAGAGCTATGGCATAGCAATACAGGTAAAGTTGGAGAAGCTTTTGAGAATATAATCAATGATTTCAACGAAACAGTTGGAAAGGAAAATGGCGTTTATGTTGAAGCCATATACCAAGGAAAAGCAAACGATGTACTGACAAAAGTCAAAGCATCAAGTGGCGCCAACACTCTTCCAGATATTGCACAGATGGATGCAACATCTGGCCTTGATATGAACAATGCTGACTATATTGTCACTATCGACGAACTTGGTCTTGATACCTCAAGCGTTCTTGAGATTGCAAAAACAGGATTCAAGTCAGAGCGAGGACTAATTGCACTTCCATTTAACTCATCAGCTCTCCTTTTGTATTACAACAAAACACTCTTTGACTCTCTAGACCTTGTGCCTCCTAAGACAATGGATGAGATGGTAGATGTTGCAAATGCACTCAAAGGAAAGATTGATTACGCATTTGCAGGCGTTCCTGCAACATCAGAGTTAACAACATTCTTAGGAGCACAGAACTCCATCAGCTATATGATAAATAACGAAAATGGACACAAAGGAAAGGCAACAAAGGTTCTATTTGGCGAAAATGGAACATACAAGGCATTCTTGGAAAAGTGGAAAGCTATATACGAAACTGGAAGCGTGAACAATATCACACAAGGAGTATCAACAGAGTTTGCAGCCTCCAGGTGTGCAATGATGCTCGCGTCTTCTTCCAATCTATCGACAATCATTGCCAATGTTGATAACACATTCGAAGTAGGGGTTGCTGAAGTTCCTATGGTTGATGAGAATGCAACAGGAGGCGTATGTGTAGGAGGTGGTGCTCTATATGCATTCAAGAACAATGAGGATGTAAAGCTTGTTCTTGAATATCTTACAAGTGCAGATGTACAGCTTAAATGGGCAGAGGGCACAGGATATATCCCTCTCAATACAAAGCTATATGATTCAGAAGAGTACAAAGCATTCTTGAGCTTGAATCCAAATTTCTCGATTGCAATGGATGCAATTCTTAAATCAAATCCTCAGCTGACAAACGTTTGGCTTCCATCAGCATACCAGATCTACTACTCATTCCAGCAGAATATCAAGGATGTAATTACAGGAAAGCTAACAGTTGATGAAGGCGTAAAAGAGATGGCTGACTATGTCCAGAAGGCTCTAGATGCATAACAAGATTACAACAAATACAAACCTCATAGTCTTCAATCGCGAAAAGTATATGAAGACTATGCTTGAGTTGATTCCAATATACACCTCTCATGGCCTCGATACTTTCGATCTGAACTTCTGTGAGATGATGAATCCAATATCTGCATTGAATGATGATGTGGAATCTGAGGATTACATCAACACACTCAATGAGTACAAAAGTCGCTATGGCCTAAAGTATTTCCAATGCCATCTACCTTATCCAATGAGAGGTGAAGATTCGCGTAATATAGAAAAGCAAAAGAGAGCCTTGTCATATTGCGAGAAGTTAGGTATCCCTGTTGCCGTCATTCATCCTATCATTGGCTCAATCGAAGATAATGTCAGATATTTTGAAAGTCTGAAGCCATATATACCAGAAAACGTAACGCTTGCTATCGAGAATATGGAAACGAAAGAAGAGATAAGCACAAGCAAAGAACTTCTTGAGATACTCGACAATCTTTCATACAAAGCAGGAATATGCCTCGATACTGGTCACTTGAATATCATGGGAGGAGACGCACCTGCATTCATCAAGGATACTGGAGAAAAGCTTATCGCAACTCATATAAATGATAACGATGGCAATAAGGACCAACACCTTCTTCCTGGATTTGGAACGATCAAATGGGAGGAAGTGATCCCAGCATTCAAGCGTTATTACAATGGTTACCTTAATTACGAAGCCATGTTCTTCTCTCGTGGATGTAGCGAAATGCTAGAAGGACACATAATAGAGCTTGCGAAAGCTATTGGCAATTGGCTTCTGGATCTCTGAAGAATATACATTTGCTTTTATATTCGCATGCAGCACACAAAGAGCCAGGGCAGGAGGTGAAGCTTCCCTCTGCTCTTTCAAGCTGCTTTACGTGCCAATCAAGCTCATCGACATGAGCTTGTAGCTTTTTGATCTTCTCCATATCTTCAGATACTTTGGCCCTATATTGTCTTAAGAGCTCTTTTCGTCTTTCGTCTCCAGAAGAATCACTGGATTTAAGCCTAATGATCTTCTTGATCTCATCGAGCGTGAATCCCAGTTCCTTAAGCTCAATGATTCTCTTTAGATATACAATATCTTGGTCTGAGTAATATCTTTGGCCACCATCTGTTCTCTTGGCAGAAAGTAGCCCTTCTTCCTCATAGTAGCGTATTGTCCTCAGTGTAAGTCCTGTCAATTCTGCTATTTTGCCAATCTTGTATCTCTGCATATGAAATATTTTATAGCAAATTTCTCTTTTTTGTCTCTTTCACTAGCAAAAAACAGATTTTTTGCCTTTATAGAGTATGAGCAATATTGAAAATGACAAAAAAGCAGAGATGCCACGAGAGAAACTCGAGAGAATTGGCATAGAAGCATTAACAGACAGAGAGCTCTTGATGCTTCTAATTGGTTCAGGAAATGCACACTGCAGTGCAGAGGAGATTGCGCGAGATCTATTGAATCTCCTAGATAAGTATCCAACTCCAGCGCTTGATGCAATTAAGCTGATTCCAGGACTGGGGTCTGCAAAAGCATCGCTTTTGGTAGCAGCACTAGAGCTAGGACGACGAAGAGCATCCAAAAAAGGAAGAGTGATCACAACTCCGAAAGACATCTACAAGGAAGTACACCACTACTCTTCCCGAGATCAAGAGCATTTGATCGTAGTGATGCTCAATGGAGCACATGAAGTCATCGGCACATTCATTGCGACAATAGGACTATTGAATAGAACTCTTGTTCATCCTAGAGAGATCTACGCTCCTGCAATCAACAACAGAGCCGCAGCGATTTGCATTGCACACAATCATCCAACTGGATACTCTGAGCCATCGCAAGATGACAAGGATGTTACAAAGAGAATCAAGAAAGCTGGAGAGATCCTGGGCATTAAATGCCTTGATCACGTAGTCTTCAGTGAAAATGATTACTACTCATTTTTAGAGCATGGACTGATATAACTTCGCACTATCTGTTCTGCATTCATTTCACAAGATCAGTGCAGATGCAGAACAGAAGCAAATTGCAAACAAAGGAATAAGCTATCTCAAATCTGGAGACGATAACCATTGGGCAAGATCTACAACTATTACACCATCATATTGAGATTCAGGGTGTTTTGTCCTCGCAATCAACATCTTTGGATAAGCATCACGAATAGATAATAACGAGCTAACTTCTCGCTTGAATGTTTCCGGCCTAGAAATATCATCGGAAACCTGGATATAGTATTTTGTGCCATTTTTAATTGCAACAAAATCAATCTCCTTTTGATAGAGCTCACCTACATATACCTCATATCCACGCCTCATTAATTCTATTGCAACTATATTTTCATACAAGTGCCCATAATCAGGAGTCTTTGTTCCTATTTCTGAAAATCTGAATGCAAGATCTACCAAATAATATTTACAGTCTGATTCTAGATATCGTTTCCCTTTGATATCATATCTTCTCACCGGATAAAACATGAAAGCCTTGCATAAACAAGAGAGATAAGAGCCAATGGTCTTATCATTGGTTTTATAATCAGATGATGAAATCTTGTTAGCGATATTTCTAATGGAAGTCTTCTCTCCAACAGTATCCATTAGATAATTTCCAAGCATAATCAGAAGCTCTTCATTCTCAATATGAAACTTTGTGATAATGTCTTTTGCTATGGTAGAACGATAGATACTACTAATATACTTTCTCGCATCTTGTTCGGTTCTATAGAGATAGGAACCAGACATACCTCCAGCGTTTACATACTCTTCGAATGACTGCTGAAGATCAGAAGAAGGAAAATACTCCAAATATTCACTGAAGGAAAAAGGAAATACATGGATCTCGCAAACACGGCCTCCAAATAGTGTCGCAAGATCACTTGATAGCAAAAAAGCATTTGATCCAGTGATGTATATATCGAATTTTTCTTCCTCATAAAAACTGTTGATTATCCTTTCAAACCCCTGACACATTTGTACTTCATCTATGAACAAGTAGTTTTTCATGTCAGGCATATAACGATCCTCAACATACTTATACATAGAATCTGCGCTCAACAAGGATTCAAATTCCTTTAAGTTCAACTTGATTCGAATGATATTCAGGTTCGTCTCTGGCGAAAGTTTTTCAATGTATGCATCCATTAATTTCGACTTTCCACTTCGTCGGATTCCTGTAATCACTTTGATATCTGGGATATCTCGCACATTGAACAATCTTTCCAAGTAGTATTTTCTCTCAATTAATTTCATGCATTTTCGTCGAGTAGACAATCTCGACCCTCCTTTCATAATTTATTTATAGTGAAAGGCTAGTCTGTTGCCCCTCACAGAACCGTACGTGCAGTTTTCCCGCATACGGCTCTTCAAACATCCATTCGGTTTC
>CAKQTE010000072.1 GCA_934276485.1 uncultured Spirochaetales bacterium
TACCATTCTCGATACTGCTAACAAGAATGGCATCGATAGATATGAGATGATAAACTCCATACTCAACAATACGGCTTTGCCATTGCTTGGCTCAGTATTGGTTTAGTGCGACTGAATAGTTACTCGATGCCTCAATGTAACTCTTTATCTCAATTATGATTATGAAATAACTTTACAAAAATTAAAATTTGACAGAAATAATTTCATCAAGATATCATTTTAGTAGGAAAAAGCTAAAAGGGAGAGTCTTATGAAAAAGTTATTTATTGTTCTATTGTTGATATTGTTGATTATCGGATGCGCTAATGAACAGGTAAAACCTAGACTAGAGTGTGGGTTCACCTCTGCTAGTAGACCAAAGGACATTCCTTCTGAAAAGGACTTCAAGCCAAAGGATGAGTCTAATTTTGATCAGATAGTTGCTACGCTTAAAGCCATGAAGGAAAAGACAAGTTCAAGCGATAATTTTGAAGAAAGCCATATGTATGTAAGTTATGTAATTTCTCCAGGTGCAATCAACAAAGACGGAGTTCCTTATTCAGGTAGTATAACTTATACCATTGACCGTAAAGGAAATACCGAAAGACATATTGCAGATGGAACCGTTCAATTTGGTGCAACAAGGTTTGTTGTTGATATGCTAACGGCAGATGAAGTCACTACAATAACAGGAGAAACAACAAAGACCGAAGATGTTTACATCTCTGGCAGTTTATCTATCAATGATATTAAGTATGTTGGAGTAGAAGCTTTATACAGAATGCCTGGAATTTTTGGAGAGATAGATCAAGCTAATTCATTGTCGGCTACAATCAAATCAAAAGAAGTTGGATCTGATTTTGCTTATCTAGGAACAATTCAAGTTTCTGATTTCCTTAATCAAGAATATATTGAGTTCTCTTATAACAACCATACTATTAAATATGGAACAATCGAAATTGATGGTAGTGATTACTTTGAGTATTTCTCATTTGATGGCATTTATTACAATGAAGATACTTATGATGAAGCTCAAACAGAGGCAGCAAAGCCATAAGTACACATCCAACCTTGAATTGGTAAGCTCCTATGCATCTTTGCTGGGAGCTTTAATTATGACTATGTGGCTTAGAAGTGTATTGAAGAGTAATACTAAGGCAAAGAAAATCCCTCAACCATGTTAGATTGAGGGAGTAGTTTGATAGTCCTAAATGATTAAGCTAGACCGCGAGAAGCATACTTGATCATTGAATCTGCAGTTTGCTTTCTACCTGTCTGTGTTGCAATCTTCTTGTTCTTTATATAGCGAGTTGCAATCTCTGCATCATCTGCGCTGTAGAATGGAAGGATTGCAAATGTGATTCCATCTTCTGTGAAGTATAGAGTATCAGAACCAAGAGTACGCTTAATCTTTGTCTCGATATCAGCATCGGGTGCAAAAGCGACAAGGGAAATTGGGTAGTCTTCTTCTGAAGCAACATCAAGCTCAAGCTGCAATGCTCCTCTGAAGTCGTATACAACTTCTTCTGACTCTGCCTGAACAGGAACTTCCTTTTCAACTTCCTTAACAACCTCTACAGGAACTTCCTTGATAATCTCAACAGGCTTTTCAACCTCTTTGATTACCTCAACAGGTACTTCCTTAATGACTTCAACTGGAACTTCTTTTATAACTTCCTTAACAACTTCGACAGGAACTTCCTTTATAACTTCCTTAATAACCTCTACAGGAACCTGTACTTCCTTGATTACTTCAACTGGAACCTTGATCTCGATTGGCTTTTCAACCTCTCTGATGATTGTTTCAGGAGTTGACTCGACTTCAACAGGTACTTCCTTGATTACTTCCTTAACAACCTCTACAGGAACTTCCTTTATAACTTCCTGAATCTCAGGGCGTGGGCTCTCGTGCATCTTGAAAGCAGCATCTGCATCCATAGCATTCTGTGGCATTGGATCATCTACTGGTTTTGAATATAGCCATGAGTCATATGCATTAGGTGTCAATTTGTCGATAGTATCATTTGGTTCTGGTTCGTTTTTCTTGCCTATCAATAAACCTATCTCAACAAGCACAAGACCTATCAATATAGGTAGTACTCTAGATAGAACTGAGTACACTTGCTCTCTTGTGATATCATATGCAGGAACAATCATGGTGATGAAGACAGCCGTAAAGACCGCCAACACGACGAGGGAGATTACTACGCTTAAGACAATAAGCTTCCAAACATTAGATGCTTTGGCCATTCATTCCTCCATTAGTAGCAAAAATCCACTAATGATTGTATTATAACGAACTAGCATTATGTTTACAAGAACGAATATTGTAGTAGCTACAGTGTTATTTTTACTTTTTTTCGTCGTCTTTTTGGTATTTTTTTCTGAACAAGGTGTGTTCGATAGTAAAGATACCCAAAATGAGATGGCTCAATTATCTTCTCTTGTGGAAAGAAAAAGCGCAGAAGTGGAGCTTTTGAGACATTCAAAAGAGGAAAAGATGAGTAATTCCAATGAGGAACTTCTGATCTCTTATCAGACAGATCCTGTCATTCCTGATGTTAACGATGAAAGTGTTAGTGCTGATAATTTCAAGCCTCTCTCTTATGGCGAGATCATAGGTTTTTCAATCATTCCGTCTTTAATATATGTGTTTATTGTTTTTCTATTATCACTTAGAAAAAGGAGGAAAAAAGATGAGTGTGTTAATTGATTATTCTGTTGATAATATCCCGGAAATTGCATCGAGGCTTAAAAGAGGGGAGGTAGGAATCTTTCCTTGCGACACTATCTATGGACTTTGCTCTGCTGTAAGCGATGAGAATGCAGAGAGAATATATCAAATTAAGGAGAGACCTCAGAATAAGTCATTTATAGAGCTTATGACCAAAGAGGAGCTAGCTGAGACAGATTTGATAGTTCCAGATGATATCCTTTCGAGATGGCCTAATCCATTTACTGCAATTCTTGCTAACAAGGAAGGCGTGACAACTGCTGTAAGAGTTCCTGATGATGAGTTCTTGGTAAAGCTTTTGCCTCTTTCGGGCGCTATATTCTCAACAAGCGTTAATATCTCGGGCTCTCCTAGCTTGCAGGATGTTGATGAGATTATCTCAGTCTTCTCTTCTCGTGTGGATTTCATTGTCGTAAAGAGAGACTTGAAGCCAGGTATGAGTTCAACTCTTATTGATGCAACAAAAAAGCCCTACCGAATAATCAGGCAGGGCGCATATGAGTTCTAACTCTATTTGATCTTTCGCGCTTCCATGTAGTAGCGCTTTTCGTTTGCATGTCCAATGGAGAATGTCTTCCTTGGATATGCACCATCCTTGAGCATGTCAGAAAAGAAGTTCTCCTTCGAAATATCTGGAAGGATGACTCCTATGTTCCCATCCTTAGCTCCAAGCTCAAGTGTTACATCTACTCCATGGATGTAATCGACCTGGCCAAGATTCTTCTCAAGCATTTGGTCAATGATCAATTGCAGTGTTCCTGCTGCAATGTTCTTCTTGCCGTTTACAACTGTGTATACATACATGCCATTCTTGTCGATTAGTCCAAAGTGTTGTCCTGGCTTGTTGATCTCTTCTAGCATTTTGTGTTTGTCAAAGATCTTTTCAGATGAGAAAGATTTGCAGTTGTCTATTAGCAATTTATCAAATGCATCTTTCTTTAGATTAAAGAAGACTCTATGGATTGGCTCAAATTGAAGTCCTTCATCAAAGATGTTCTCGATCTCGACAAGAGCAAAGCGAGCAGGGTGGGTCTTTCTCTCTTCCTCTGTTAGAGTTGCTTTCAAGTCTTCCCAGCAGCTCTTTGCTGTTGCAAGGCTATGGTTACCATCACCCATTGCAAACAATAGAGGATTGGACTTGTCAAGTTCTGAGTAGATTTTCTCAAATCCTTCAGCAATTGTTTCTTTGTCTTCATCTCTATCAACTAGATATCCTGTGATATGCCCACCATCTTTGTTTAGATCTGTCTCATATATCTTCTCGAGAGAATCTTTCTTGTCTCTTAGAGGCTCTATTATCTTTCTGTACTTGTCTGAAATAAGAACCATGATATGAGGTAGTTCAAGCTCAGCATTCTTTCTGATTTGCTTTCTAGGAGGGATTCTTGAAAGTATTGTTCCTTCTGTGGCTCTGATGAGAGTGTGGGATGAAACAGAGTAGTCATATTGCTCAAGATCCAAGGCTGCCATAAGGCCATAGCGTGTGCCAGATTCTGTATCACGCTTAACAAGAATGAACGAGTCCTTGTATTCCTTGAATATCCCATTCTCTAGGTATGAATGCATTGTTTCATTTATGGACTTGATTATCTCTTCTTTATCTGGGCTTTCCAGATAGACCTCTGGATAGATTATCTTCAATGTAGATGGCTTTGAGCCAATTTCAGCTTCCAACTCATGCCAATACTCTGGCTGTGATGTGTATTGATCGCATGCAACTACTGCCCATGCTTTAAGATCAATGCCGTCTGAAGGGATGAGAATATCTGCGCTTTTGAATCCAAATTTGGTAAGTTTTTCGTTTATATTCACTTTTATCTCCTTTTGCTGATGCTTCAATAATTGTAGCATTGTATTATTGAGGAGAAAAGCAGAATATGTCTACATTGATTGTTGTCGGAGGCTATGCTCCAGAGTCTCTTTCATCATCTTTTCCAACATATGATAAGGTCATTGCAGCAGATAGTGGATACGATAGTGCAAAGAGATTGTCCATTACTCCTGATTATGTAATTGGCGATTTTGATTCAACTATATATAAAGACGAGATATTGTCTCTTGGTTATAAAGCTTATCCTAGAGACAAAGATTTTACAGATGCTGAGCTTGCATTAAAACTTGTGGAAGGGGACTATGACATTCTTGGAGGTGGAGAAGGGCGAATAGATCACCTCTTTGCATTGGTATCTCTCTTTGAGCACTATGGATATCCAAAGCGCTGGTTTATGCGTTCAGATACTCTGATTTCTCTAAAAGGCAAATACAGGATACATCTCAAGAAAGATACTGAGCTTTCTTTCTTTTCCCCATATGGCTCTGTTATTACCACATCAGGTCTTGTTTGGGATATGAAGGAGCATGAGTTGAATCTAGGCTTTGTGTCCCTTTCGAATAGAATGAAGGAAGATAGTGCAAGTGTTGAGTCTATTGGTACAACGCTTATGCGTATTGATCCAGAGGACTATCGTGAGAACGTAGCCGCTGTTTTCAATACATTCGATTTATGTTAAAGTAAGGCCATGTTGGAATTCAGAAGAATATTGGAATTCTCTTCAAGAATACACACTTACCTTTTGGCTGTGTATTTCTTTTTTGCACTCTTATTTATTCTATTTCTTTATTTTCCGGTCCAGGAAGGACTTGTTAGATTTATCACCATTGTGCAAATGGTCCTTGGATGGACACTCTTTCTAGAAGGCATATGGATTATCTTTGCATCCATTGTTTCTTCCATTGCCGCAAAGGTTATGGTTGTTAAGCCTGTTGTTTTGACTTTTGTAAGAATCGCTGTATATTTTGTCATTTCTGTTATGCTTGATTTTCTCAATACGCTCATTACTCGTGGGCTAAGCTATGGAGGATAATATGGAAGAGATATATGCACTTAGAGGAGCTATTACAGTCGATAACGACTTTCCTAAGGACGTGGATGAAGCTGTAAAGCTTTTGATGGATACCATCATGGGGGAAAATGGATTGAAGGACGAAGATCTTGCGTCCATCATCTTTTCTCAAACATCGGACTTGAAAACAAGAAATGCAGCAGCGGCTTGCAGAAAGGCAGGATATGCTTCCACTGTTCCTCTCTTTTGTGTGCAGGAAGCAGAGATCGCAGGTGGACTTAGTAAGTGCATCAGGGTCTTGATCACTGTGAACCACAAGAGAGAGCAAAAAGCAAAGATGGCATATTTACGAGGCGCAGCATCATTGCGTCCAGATCTAGATTGAGGGGTTTATGAGACTATTTGAGAATGCAGAAGAATTGAAAGGCCTTGCTCCATGGAAGGATCGGGGCACTGTGGTTTTTCTATCAGACTTTGGAACAGTTGATGGGGCAGTATCTGCAATGCATGGAGTTGCAGATGAGGTTGACCACAAACTTAGACTTGAGGATTTGACTCATGAGATTCCTCAATTCAATATCTGGGAAGCATCCTACCGCTTGATTCAGGCAATGACATATTGGGCACCAGGAACTGTGTTTGTTTCTGTTGTTGACCCTGGGGTTGGCTCTGAGCGTGAAAGTGTTGCAGTTCTTACCAAAACTGGACACATCATTGTCACTCCAGACAATGGAACTCTGTCACACGTTGCGCGCGAGATTGGAATTCTTGAGCGCAGAGAGATATCTGAACACACGAATAGACTCAAGGATAGCCAGAGAAGCTATACATTCCATGGGCGTGACGTCTATGCATATACTGGCGCTCGTATTGCTAGTGGAATAATAACATTTGATGAAATTGGACCTAAACTAGATAGCAATGTTGTCATGCTCGATATCCAGAAGCCAGAGCTTAAAGATGGAACTATCTTGGGTTCTGTTGACATTTTGGATACTCGCTATGGCTCACTCTGGACAAATATTCCAGATACACTCTTTACAGAACTTGGCGTTAAGCATGGAGACTATGTCAATGTTGAGATCTCAACAAATGGACGTATTGTTTTTGGCTACGATCTAAGGTTCTGTAGGAACTTCACTGAAGTTGCTCTTGGAGAGCCACTTTTGTATATCAATAGCCTTTTGAATGTGGCTCTTGCACTTAATCAGGGATCTTTCTCTGCTGAGTATCATATCGGTACCGGAGAGGGATGGAAGATAAAATTAAAGAAAATAAATTGATCAGCAATTTGGGAGGAATTTATGAAAAAGAACTCTGTTGGTCTTGTTAAAGGCGTAGTTGTTACAGCTATCGGAATCGCTCTTTATGGTTTTGGTGGAATGCTAGGTATCCCAGTATTCGCTAACACAACCCTAAAGCCAGCTATGGCTATCTTGGCACTCTTTGGTGCTGTATATGGCCCAATCGTTGGTTTTCTAGTAGGTTTTGTTGGACACATCATCACAGATGCATTCTCTGGTTGGGGCGTTTGGGTAACTTGGGCTCTTGGTTCAGGTTTGGTTGGCGCTGGTATCGGAAGCTATATGTATATCACAAAGCATAGCCTTGACGAGGGCGTCTTTGGCGGTAAGGAAGTTGGAATCCTTTCTGGCTTGGCATTCGCTTCAAACTTCATTGGATATATGATCTCAGCTATCCTTGATTTCCTATTCCTAGGTGAGCCTCTTAACAAGGTATTCACACAGCAGATCATAGTTGCATTTGTCAACACATTGGTTATTGCTGTAATTGGTTCTTTGTTGATGCTTCTCATTGCAAAGAGAAATCTTGCAAACAAGAATCTGGAAGAGGAATAAGTTTAGACTATGATTGAATTCAGCGATTTCTCCTTTAAATATAAGGCACAGAAGAATCCAACACTAAAGAATATTAATCTCAAGATAGAAGAGGGCGAGAAGGTCTTGATCCTAGGACCTTCTGGCTCTGGTAAATCAACTCTTGGAAATTGTATCAATGGACTCATTCCTCATGTTATAGGTGGAACAACCACAGGATCGCTGAAGATAGATGGCGTTGAGGTCAAGGACATGGATGTCGTTGACCTATCTAAGAGAATAGGCACTGTACTTCAGGATACAGATGGGCAATTTGTAGGTCTTACTGTTGCTGAAGACATTGCCTTTTCCTTGGAAAACCAATGCATGCAAAAAGAAAAGATGCATAGCTTAGTGCATCAAGCTGCCTCTATTGTTTCAATGGAGGACTTTCTTGAAGTAAGTCCTGATGATATTTCCGGTGGACAGAAGCAAAGAGTATCCCTTGCGGGCGTCCTTGTAGACGATGTTGATATTCTCTTGTTCGATGAGCCCCTAGCAGCTCTAGATCCTGCGACAGGAAAGAGAGCTATTGAGCTTATTGATGAAGTTCACGAAAAGACTGGAAAGACCATCTTGATAATCGAACACAGGCTTGAGGATGTTCTTTATAGGCATGTCGATAGGATCATCCTAGTAGACAAAGGTGAGATTGTAATGGATACAACTCCCGAAAAGCTTTTGAAGTCCAACTTACTTGAAGAAAGTGGGATCAGACCACCTTTGTATATATCGCTATTGAAGAAAGCTGGTTGTGATCTGTCTAGAATTGATAATATCGATTCCTTGGACCATATTGATCTTTCTGAGTGCAAGGAAAGCGTAAAGGCTTGGTTCAAGGAGCAGAAGGTAGATCGGCCAAAAGATGAAGGGGAAGACATCATTGAATTCCAGAATGTCTCCTTCAGTTACACTAACTCCCGAAAAGCCGTCTCCGATGTTTCCTTTAAGATCAAGAAGGGGGAGATGCTATCTATCCTTGGTCGTAATGGTGCAGGTAAATCCACTATTGCGCAGATGATGATGGGAATCCTTTCTCCGGACATGGGCAGAATAATCATTGATGGCAAGAATGCAAACAATGACAATATTGCAAAGCGCGCATCCAAGATTGGATATGTAATGCAAAATCCGAATCATATGATCTCTCATGCGATGATCTATGACGAGATTGCATTTGGACTTCGTCTAAGAGGATTCAAAGAAGATGAAATCAAAGATAGAGTCATGAATGCCCTAAAGCTTTGTGGCCTTGAACGCTTTAGCAAATGGCCTATTGCAGCTCTTTCCTATGGTCAGAAGAAGAGAGTAACGATAGCATCCATTCTTGTATTGAATCCTGAAGTACTTATTCTTGATGAGCCAACAGCAGGCCAGGATTATAAGAGATATACAGACTTGATGAGCTTTTTGGAGAGAATCAACAAAACTCTTGGCATTACCATTCTCTTTGTAACTCACGATCTTCATCTAGCACTTGAGTACACTCCACGCGCTCTTGTTCTATCTGAAGGGAAATTGTTGAGAGACTCAGATGTTGCAAGCATATTCTCTGACGAGAAGCTATTGAAGGACGCAAACCTAAAGGAAACATCCTTGTTTACACTAGGAAGGGATGTAGGTATTCCTTCAGAAGAGCTTCCTGCTTTCATTGATGCATTCATCGCATCTGAGAATCTTCAGAAGGATGCAATTGAAGATATAAGGATTTATCAAAGTGATAAAGACAAAGTCCAATATACAGGGAACAAGGAAAAGAAGAAAAAGAAGCAAGATAGCTCGGGTAAGATAGCTTTTGGTTTTACATATCTCCCTTTAAATGGTTGGATCCATAGATTGAATGGTGTAACAAAGTTCTTGGTGTTTGTTCTTTGGATTATTCTATGTTTCACGACATTCGATATGCGCTTCTTGCTAGCAGCATTCCTCTGCTCGTCAATTGCATTGTTAACGTCAAAGGTTCCATTCAAGAAATTCAAGGTTCCAACATTAGGCATGCTAATGCTAGTTCTGGCAAATGCACTCTTTATATATCTATTCTCGCCTATGCAAGGAACAGATGTCATCGGTACTAGAACTGTATTATTAGGTGCAGAGTCAATGCGCTATGCGTTGACTTCTGAAACCCTATGGTATCTATTGGTTGTATGTATGAAGCTCTTTACTATATTCCCAATGGCCTTGTTGTTTGTATTCTGCACACAGCCATCTGAATTTGCATCTTCACTTAACAAGGTAGGGCTATCGTATAGGATATCGTATTCGATATCACTTGCACTTAGATATATCCCTGAGATTACAGATGACTTTTCAAACATCATGCATGCCCAGCAAGCACGTGGTGTTGATATATCAAAGAACGTGCCTCTAAAGACGAGAATCGTAAACGTTTCGAAAGTACTAGCACCGCTTGTTCTGTCGAGTATCGATAGAATCGATGTTATTACAAATGCAATGGTCTTGAGAGGCTTTGGAATTAACAAGAAAAGAACCTGGTATAGAGAGAGAAAGCTAAATGCAATAGATTGGATCCTATTGGTTCTCACTCTTTCATTTGTTGTTCTTGCCTTCGTATCGAGATTTAAATTTGGAATAAAGTATTGGTATCCATTTAACTAGGAGGAGAGACATGGTTGTATTGGAAAACGAGGAGCTCTTGGTTGAGATCAACGAACTAGGAGCTGAGCTAAAGAGAATTTATGGAAAGAAGAATGATGTCGAATATCTATGGAAAGGCGATCAGGGCCCAAGATTTTGGCAGAGAAGTGCTACTATCCTGTTTCCTTTTGTAGGTAGATTGCAGGATGCTCATTACACATATTGTGGCAAGGAATACAAAATCGGATGTCATGGATTTGCCAAGGATTCTGTATTTGATGTAATCGATAAGAATGACAAGAGTGTTACATTCGAGCTTGTAAGCAACGAGAAGACCCTTGCTGAGTATCCATTTGATTTCAAGCTACGCATTACATACACTCTTGTTGGTATGCACGTAGCAGAGAGAGTAGTTGTAGAAAATACAGATAAGAAGGATTTGCTATTCAAGGTTGGCTTCCATCCTGGATTTAATCTTCCTCTTACTAAGGAATGTGCATTCGAAGATTATTCAATTGTATTTGAAAATGCTACAAAGCCACTTAAGAGAGGAATCTCTGTAAGAGGCTTGGATCTATCAACAGACTTTGATTGCCCAGAAATTGTTGGAAAGACAATGCGTCTTAACCATGAGATATTCAAGGATGATGCTATCGTTCTTTCAAAGACAGAAGGTAAGGCTATCTTGAAGTCTGACAAGAGTGAGCATGGAGTAGAGCTGACCTACGATGCTCCTTGGTGTGGTATTTGGCAGACATATGACAATGAAACTCCATTTGTTGCTATCGAGCCATGGTATCAACTACCAGGAAAGGATTTAGAGTATACAGCTCTCGAAAAGATAGAAGATATCAACAAGCTTAAGACAGGAGAGACAGCTGAATATAAGCTAGACTTCCAGCTGTTCTAACTAGCTCGCCACTGGGTTAACGCTCAGTGGTTTATTTTTGCCCTGTTACCAAAGGATATCTTGATATGCTTTAGCTCTAATAGTGCTAATGGAGGAGCCTTCATACAAGATGGTGTGATAAAGGATTTCAGGTCAACTCCATAACAAGAATAGAATCTTTTGATTGTTGTATATGCCTGCCTGTTTGTTTGAGCAAGCAGGTTTCTTTATAAGTATGATTATTGATTTTTAGGGGATCATTATGAAATAAAAAAACTCTAGCGATAAGCTAGAGCTTAGAGCCCCCTGTCGGATTCGAACCAACGACCCCGAGATTACAAATCACGTGCTCTGGCCAGCTGAGCTAAGGAGGCGCGACAACAAAGATATTAGATGAATCATCAAAATGTGTCAACAATATTTAGAAAAAAAGTAAAAAAAGTTTAAACAATTAACTTCTTATACATTTTGCTCTATTTTTGTATAATTTCATCAGTGAAATATAATCAAAGACAGTAATACTGTGATAATTCCTGAGAATGTCAAAGCAACTGATGATAAAGCTCCTTGAACCTCTCCAATTTCAATGGCTTTCACAGTTCCAATAGCGTGGGAACTTGTTCCTATAGCAATACCTTCAGCAATTGGAGACTTTGTCTTCAATAGTTTAATTAGAAGCGGGGCTACGATATTTCCAATAACACCTGTGATAATTACAACGATTACAGTTATGGAAGGAATTCCTCCTAGAGATTCTGCAACAGCCATTGCCATTGGTGTTGTGATGCTTTTGGGAATAAGAGAGTAGGTAATCTCTTCCTCAAATGCAAGAATGTCGCAAGAAAGAATAACTAGCAGTATTGATGCTAATGAGCCAACAATGGTTCCCACAAGGAGTGCGAGGATATTCTTTTTGACAATCTCCCATTGTCTATAGATATTCAAAGCCAGTGAGCATGTGGCAGGCGCAAGAAAGAATGATATTAGCGTACCTCCATTGTTGTACCATGAGTAAGGAATATCGAATATCAGCAAGAATACAATTACAGTTGCAATCGAAAGTAGCAAAGGATTCAAGAATGCTTTCTTTGTCTTTTGCTGAACCATGGACCAAAATGAAAAACTTATGATAGTTATAGCAACGCCAAAAAGAGGGGAAGAGAAGATAAGTTCTTTCATTTTGCTCTCCTGTTTTGTAGCTTTAGTACAAACTTCACAGTATATAGTGTGATAATAAAAACAAGGATTGTTGAGACAAAAGATAGTAGTAATAGCTGAAACCAAATCGATGAAATGTATCCAAAATCCTCTACGAGTCTTACTCCTGCTGGAACAAAGAGTATTGGCATATAGCGAATAAGCATATCACCTGCATCTTCTACAAACTGTAATTTCAATAGCTTTGTTTTCAAGAGAACAAATAAAAGCACAAGTGCAATTATTGTTGCTGGAATCGGAAATGGAATTACATTTGATAATACTTCACCTGCCAAGCAGAGAGCGATTATGATTGCAAATTGAGTTAGAATATTCATAACAAGTGGGTTATCACTAATCTTGATTTGTTTCTAGATTCTTTTGCTATAAATCTGTGACAACAATTATGAAAATTCAGAACTTGATTCTGATGATTTGTCTAGTGATATCATTTGGGTGCTTATGGAATAAAACAGAGCTGCCGCAGCAGCTCTGATAAACAACGTTTATAAGTTTAGAATGGAAGGCGTTCGATTTCCTTTGGATCATTTTCAATTGCATCTGGTAGCGATACTCTGCCATCAAACACCTTCATATCCTTGAATCCAGTTCCTGTTAGCAGTACTACAGCAGTAGCATCTTCTCCAAGAGTTGAAACAAAGTGATCCCTGTCGCGCTTGAATGCTGCATAAGCACAAGCAGCTGCAGGCTCGGCAAGAACTCCAGCCTCTCTTGTAAGCTCAAGCTGGCTATCGAGGATTTCCTCATCTGTTACCTTTACAGCCCAACCCTGTGTTTGTTTGATATACTTTACAGCCATTCTTCCATTAGCAGGTAGTCCTACAGATATAGAATCAGCTCTTGTTGTTGCATCAAATTCGCTATAGTCGTCATTCTCAAGTGCATTTGTAATAGCAGCAGAGAGAGTGCTCTGACAGCAGATGATTCTTGGCATTCTATCTGTGATTCCAGCTTCCATCAAATCTGCAAATCCCTTGGCAACTCCTGCGATAATGCACCCATCACCAACTGGTACATATACAGCATCAGGTAGCTTTCTTCCCATTTGTTCAAATAGTTCAATTGAGATGGATTTCTTTCCTTCAATGGTCATTGGATTATATGCAGTGTTTCTATTGATTCCTCCCTTTAGACGAGTGTATTCAATTGAAAGCTTGAAAGCATCATCGTATGTACCTTTGACAGGAACTACCTTTGCTCCATACAAAACAGATTGCATCAACTTGTTTATTGGTGCTGTTGCTGGAACAAACAGTATGATATCCAAATCCATAGCTGCTCCTACTGCAGACATAGCGGCTCCTGCGTTTCCAGTGGAAGCAAGTGCAATCTTCTTCTCCCCAAGAGCGCGCGCTTGAAGTGCAACTTCATAGGATGCTCTATCTTTAAAGGATCCAGATATTAGCTGTGAATCAAGCTTAAAAAGAAGGTTCTTTACGCCAAGCTTCTTTGCAATCCTCTTAGGGCTCATCAGGGGAGTGATACCAACAGGGTATTCACTCTCGTCTTCAGCAGGATATGGATAGAAATCATTTGGAGTGACATGGTCTTTCTTTCTAGCTTCTTCCAATACTTCATCAGATAACTTTACAATCAAGTTTCCCTTTGAGAATATAGTGCCATCATTAAGGCGAGCACACTCTGGACATTGATACATCAAGCTATCTGTTTCATAGACCTTGCCACAATCTGAACACACGTATTTAAAACGCATCATAATCTCCTATATAAATAAAGCCGGGAGGAATCCCGGCTCCTTAAGTTAATTTTCAATCATGGAATTGAATTCGGTAATCAACTTATCAATCTTTGTTGTGAGCTTTGGAATATCTGTCCAATAGTCTCTGTCATACCATTGACGATTGATCTCTGCATAAGTTTTGCCTTGCTGTTCAACCCATGTGTAGTACTTGAGATTGTGAACTCTGAGTCTTTCGTAATATGAAAGCTCAAGAGCATTCTCAATTGTCTGATGCATGAGAGCAGAAGCATGAACCTTAGCAGCTTCCATCTCAGAGAACTTGCCTTGCTGCTCTTCAAGCTCGCCAAGTCTTGATGTGTACATAACAGAAGAGTCTGTAAGAATTGTGAAGACTGCATCATTCTCGTCCATCTCATAGTACTTAGCCATCTTGATAGCAGATAGCATATTACCAATGCCTGAGATTCCAAATAGCTGCAAGTCAGCGATCTGTTTCTCTGTCAGTCCTACACTTCTTAGATATGCAATACCTTCTGGTTCATTGAACAAGCGGTAGATATCCATACAATCCTGATCATCGATAGCAAGGATCATATCTGTATTCTTAACGTTATGGATCCAAGGAACATGCTTGTCTCCAATACCTTCGATTCTGTGTCCACCAAATCCATTTCTTAGAAGAGTAGGACACTGTAGCGCTTCTCCAGCTCCGATCTTGATATTAGGGAATACCTTCTTCAAGTGGTCGCCAGCTGCAAGCGTTCCACCAGAACCTGTGGAGGATGCATATCCTCTTACCTGATCTGGCTTGAGTCCAAGCTGCTTGATGATTTCAAGAATAGCGGATCCTGTTACTTCATAGTGCCATAGGTAGTTCTCGAACTGTTCGAACTGATTGAAGATTACGATATGCTTTCCTCTTTCTGCATCAAGTTCATGACACTTATCGAAGATTTCCTTTACGTTTGATTCACATCCTGGAGTTGCAATGATCTCTCCTGCAACAGTCTTTAGCCAATTGAATCTTTCCTGGGACATTTCTTCAGGAAGAATAGCAATTGATTTACATCCTAGTAGAGCTGAGTTATAAGCACCACCTCTACAATAGTTACCAGTTGATGGCCATACTGCAACTTGCTCAACTGCATCGAAGTTACCTGTTACCAAAGCAGGTGCAAGACATGCGTATGTTGCTCCTACCTTATGTACACCGCAAGGGAACCACTTTCCTGCAAGTGCAAATACACGAGCCTTTGTTCCTGTGATTTGATGAGGGATTTCAATATAGTTGACGCCTCCGAATTCTCCACCTGTTTCCTTTGGCTCATTATGCCAGTTGATTCTGTAGAGATTGACGGGATCAACATCCCATAGACCTGTGTTCTTTAGTTTATCTTTGATCTCTTGTGGAATGAGGTCTGGATTCTTCATTTGTGCAAAGGTTGGAAGGGAAATTCCCTTTTCTTTACAGCGTTCTACATTCTTTTTGATGATGTTTGGGTGTTTCTTTAGATTGATCAACATTCGATTGAATCCTCCTAGTTGAAGTATAGTTTGAGATGCAACATAACGCAACAAAATATTTATTTCTTCATTCGTTACCGCATGATAATCTCAAGAGAAAAATCGTTTGGAAAAGATTTTGAAATCTATGTTGACCTATAGTTCCAGCTAAGTCTTTCTAACAACTATTTTATTAACATATAGACTTCGGTCCTCTATGTTTTAATCCTTATATTAATAATGCTGGCGATATGAGTCGCCAACAGTTTGAATAAATTGAAGGAAATTGAAACAGAGAAAAGATTCAGTTTCCTTTTACAATATCTCCATCTGTACAGTGGATAGTATAATCGCCAGTATTTGCATCCCAAGACTCTTTCTTTTCTATAGAGCCCCATTGAGCCTTAGTTCCTTTATAAGTAATTGATTGAAGAGTAGAACATCCTTCGAAAGAACTAGATTCGATGGTTATTACTGACGAAGGGATGGTTATCTCTGTAAGGGATGAGCATTTATTAAAAGCAAATTCGCCGATGTATGTTAGCCCTTCAGAGAGAGTTACAGATTTAAGAGCAGTGCATCCTTGGAAAACGTTTTGCTTGATCATGGTGACCGATGATGGAATGGTTATTTCTATGAGTGAGGTACAACCTTGAAAAGCTTCTTTGTTGATTTCTTTAAGTCCTTCGACAAGTGTAACGGATTGAAGAGATGTGCAACCTTGAAAAGCGCCACTGGTAATGGTTTCAACTGACGATGGAATTGTTATCTCTTCAAGGGAGATGCATTCTTTGAAAGCACATGTTTCAATATCCTTAAGACTATCGGGGAGTATGATGGATTTAAGGGCAGTGCATCCTCGGAAAGCAAACATATAAATGCTTGTGAGACTTTCGGGCAGTGCGATGGATTGAAGAGAAATACATCTTTGGAAAGCATAGTTACCGATTGAGGTGAGGCCTTCAGAGAGTGTAACTGATTTTAAGAAACGACAATCAGAGAAAGCATAATTGTTAATAATTGGAACAAGCTTACCATTGTATTCAGAAGGAATAGAGCAGTATTCGATGTTTTTATTATTACATGCTACGTAATAGCAGCTTCCACCTCCGGCTGAAAGAAACTGACAAGGAATATCCCAGAGCGCATATAACGTTGTGTCTTTTGGTAGATTTAGAAGATCACCACTATGGATTAAGCTTTTTTCATCGGGATTGTTTTGTTCTGTACTCCATCCACAGAAAGAATAACCTGTTTTATATAAAGACCCATAAGAAGGAGCTGAAACAGGAGGATCCTGTGGTGAAATAATAATTGGATCAGGAGGAGATCCTCCGTCTGCGCCATTGCTGTCAAAGGAAATGGTATAGCTTTTGGGATTGTTTGCATTGCAAGATATAAGCAATATAAACAAAGAAACAACAACTAAATGTAAAGCATGTTTTCTCATAACAACCTCTCTTGTAAGGAATTATAAAATACATACAAACCTATCGCAATAGTAGAGTTATTGCGCATAAACTTGTTGTAATGAGAGTTTTTTGGTTCTCTTAAATCATAGATTTTCAAACATCATACGTAATGACTATTTATTTCTATATGGATAGAAATGATTGATACTCTTGTATAAGAGCAAAAGGGATTTTTCTTTTAGTAATAGTGCTTTGCTCTAAATTGAACGAAGCACTACATGCATTATCATTAAGTTGAACTACTTGGTCCTGTGGAATTCCAATGAATTGTACAGCCAGTAGGAACCTTTGCGTCTTTAAATAAAGTTGGGTCTTCAGCTTTATCAACATATATATCTTTAAGACTTGTGCATCCTCTGAAAACATCTTTATAAATCTTGTCAATGCTATTTGGTATAATAAGAAATTCTAAGCTACTACAATTCTCAAATGCATCTCTGTTTATGTCAGTATAGTATAGAGGCATTGTCAATGCCGAAAGATTTGTACAATGACTAAATAAGCTAGATTCAATCATAGACATTCTTTCTGGCATTTTGACCTCGACTAGGTTACTACATTTGGCGAAAACGGATTCACTAATGTAGCTAACACTATTTGGAATTGTGATTGATTTCAAACTACTACATCCCCTAAAAGCTTTTTGGTAAATCTTTAAAAGATTTTTAGGAAGATCAATTGATTCTAGGCTAGTACATTCTTCAAATGCTTTCATATTGATAATTGTCACACTATTTGGAATATATATGGATTTGATATTGCTACATCCATAAAGGGCATTTGCCTTAATTGAAGTTGCTCCATCTACAAACTTAACAGTTTTCAAACTAGTATTTGGAGTATCTTTGTAACTAACAAAACCCATTGAAGCAGCCTTTCCAAACCAAGCTTCTTCGGCAGTTAGTGTAATTCTTTCGTTTTCTTTTGCGCCTTTCACTATTTCTGCTGTTAGGCCTATAGATGTTGCTGTGAAGCGTCCATTAGCATCAGGAGTTATTTCCTTATTGACTATATATGGATAAGAAATAACAGTGCCAGAATTATCCTTATAACCAATAACAATATCATCATCAGCAATATTATCTGGATAGATATCAAAAAAGCTGTTGAATGTTGTTGTCTTAGGTGTTTCTGGTTCAGTTGGAGTTGTTCCGCCACCAGAAGAACCTGGATCTGTTGTTCCACCACCGGAAGTTCCGGGTGAACTTATTTCACCCCCTGAGGGGGGTAGTTCCACTTGCGTTTTGAGGTGAGTCACATGCTATTGCGAGCAATAATGCGAGCATTACGACACAAAATACTTTTAGAAGCTTGCTCATAAGGGGTTTCTCCTTTCTTATGGGTATTATTTAACTTCAATTGAAGTAAATCGTAGAATGTTATAGAGCTGTTGGCCTTTATTGAGACAATAACATTGGTTTAATTGTTGAGCAAGAAAGATTTTATGAATTATCACTACTTCAGTATTCTTCCATTTCCACTGATTTTGATTCGAGGATCTAGAAGTGCGAATTTATATAGCTCGTCTACCTTTGCTCCACATTTTTGATAGTTCATTTCCTTTAGAAATAGTTTTCTAAGAGCACTCTTTGTGTAAGACGAAGAACTAGAGTTCTCTAATATATATAGGATACAGTTAGCACCCTCAGAAAATGGAATCTGGTATGAATAACGAATGATTGAATCAGGGGTAGGTCTAAAGTAGTTCTCGTTCTTTACATCCTTATGATATACAAGCTTGCAGTTCTCTGCGCTTGTTTCATATTCAAGAGTTGATGCGATATCTAGAAAGACTTCAGATAGTCTGGAGCCAAGTTTCATAAGCCCTAGAGAGTTGATTACTCTCTTAAACAGCAACTCTTCCCTAATAGGGGCTTCTGTCTCAATGACAGCTATCATTCTGTTTTTGATCTCATCATCTAGAGTTCTTGAGATGATCATTTCAGGTGATGAGAGTTTTTCTTCTAGTTCAGTCGCAATATATTCCCGTTTTTCAATCATGAATTAAGTATATTCCTCTATGTATGGAACTCGCAAAGAAAACTTTTTCAAAAATGTAGGTTTTTGGTAGCAATTTGTTGATTTGTTGAAGTTTAGCTCATTCTGGTTGTCTTATTGCTCACGTGATGTTAAATCATAGTCATCGGAGGAAACGATATGGAAGAGTTTAACGAACAGAATATATCTAATGAGTCAAAGGAGACAGAAGAGACTAAAAAGGATTGTGGTTGTTGCCATGATGCAAAGTATGAAAAGAAGGCAGAGGTAAAGCACGAAGCTGGAGTATCAGTATTTGTACTTGGTCTATTTTCCTTGGTTTTGTCGGGACTCGGTTATTTCTTGCTTCCTTTCGTTGGATTTATCCTTGGCCTAATTGCAGTGGTTAGGGGAAATAAGCCAAGAAAGCTAGAAGAGAAGCCATGTCTTATCTACGCAGGCTGGGTAATGGGAATCATTGGTATGATTGTTTGCGCTGTTGTAATATTTGCTAATATTGGACAGCTAGGAGCAGTCTTGTTGCCTTACCATATATATCTAAGACATTTCTATTTCTAATATAAAGTAGCTTGCATGATGGGTTGTCAGTAGGAGGGCAGCCCTCTATTTTTGCCTTTTTATTGTGTCTTTTTAATAAATTTCTGATATGCTCAATTTTGTTGCGAATTGTTGCGTTTTTCTTGACATGCGAACTTTTCGCGTTAAACTGAATTTAAGGATGACACCTAAAGGAGTGTGAGTATGTCAGATTTGATGAGACCTGTTCCATTCGGGGAACTTTTGAAAAGAATAATCGGTGAATATCGTGAACATGATTCCATATTCGGAATTTGCAGGAATGAATTCTATGTTGATGCAATGACCAAATCTATAAAGGTTTTCTCACAAAGTTGCTCAACACCCCTAGGACCAGCTGCTGGCCCACATACACAGCTAGCACAGAATATTATCTCAAGCTACCTTGTAGGAGCTAGATTCATTGAACTAAAGACAGTTCAGATCATGGACCACTTGGAGATTGAGAAGCCTTGTATCGATGCACGCGATGAAGGCTATAACGTAGAGTGGTCCACAGAGTACACTCTAGAGAAGGCATATGACGAATATCTAAAGGCATGGATTGCACTTCATCTTATGGAATCAATCATGCAGGATAAGGTAATCGAGAAGCCTTCTTTTATTTTCAACATGTCTGTTGGATATAACCTAGAGGGTATCAAACAAGAGAAGATGCAGATCTACATCGATTCAATGATCGATGCGACAAACAAGCCTGAGTTCAAAAAATATCTAGAAGAAGCAAAGGCATTGTTGTCAGATGGACTATTGGAAGGCACAGGACTGGAAGATAGAGTAGATAATGCAATTGCAACACTCGATAAGATCAGTGCAAACATCTCTCCATCAGTTACTGTTTCAACAATGCATGGATGCCCTCCAAAGGAGATTGAGGCAATATGTTCATATCTTTTGACAGAGAAGAAGCTTGATACTTTTGTCAAACTCAACCCAACGCTTCTTGGATATGAGACAGTAAGATCCATCTTGGACAATCTTGGATTCAATTACATCGTTCTCAATAGGGATTCCTTTACACATGACTTGCAGCTAGAAGATGCAAAGGCAATGCTAAAGCGCCTTGTGGAGCTTGCAAACGAAAATGGCAGAGGCTTTGGTGTTAAGCTTACAAATACCCTTGGCAACGTCAACGACAAGAGCGTTCTTCCAGGAGAAGAGAGATATATGTCAGGAAGAGCTCTTCTTCCTATCTCAACACGTGTTGCATTGATTCTTTCTGAGGAGTTTGAAGGTAAGCTTCCAATCTCATATTCAGGTGGTGCAACAGCTCTTAGCGTTAAGGATTTGTTTGAGACAGGAATTCATCCAATTACACTTGCTACCGATATGCTAAAGCCAGGTGGATACACAAGAATGAAGCAGATGGTTGAGATCTGTCTTAAATCCAGAGGTTGGGATATGCAATTTGTCGATATCTCAAAGGTAAGAGAGCTTACTAAGAAAGCATCCAGACCTGATGGAATCGTATCAAAGAACTTCAGAGGAATGGAGAAAGCCAAAGTCGATTCTCCACTAGATCTATTCGATTGTTTCGTAGCTCCTTGTGTAGAAGCTTGTCCTATCCATCAGCCAATTCCAGATTATATTGCACTAGCAGGTGAAGGAAGAATATCAGAAGCGCTTGCTCTGATTTACATGACAAATGCTCTTCCTAATATCACAGGATGGATCTGTGACCACCAGTGTCAGAACCACTGTACTCGTATGGACTACGAAGGTCCTGTAAAGATCAGGGAAGTCAAGAGACTTTGTGCTCAGAATGGATTTGAGGAATACAAGAAGGAAATTTGGCAGGAAGTTGATGAGCCAGCAGATACCAAGGCTGCAGTAATTGGTGCAGGTCCTGCAGGACTCGCTGCTGCTTATTTTTTATCTACAGCAGGTTTTGATACTCATGTATTTGAAAAAGCTGATAGTGCAGGTGGTGTTGTTAAATCCATAATTCCATCATTTAGAATTCCTCTTGATGCTGTTGAGCGCGATGTTGCTTTTATCAAGGACAATGGCGTTAACTTCCATTTCTCAACAGAAAAGACAGTATCTGAATTGAAGGATGAAGGATTTGACTATGTATTTGTTGCAATTGGTGCAGATAAGTCATCTGATCTTGGCATCAAAGGCAATGGTACTGTAGAGTCCGCTATCTCATTTTTGTACAGATCAAAGCAGGGTGAAAATATCAATCTTGGTAAGCACGTTGTAGTAATCGGCGGTGGTAACACTGCAATGGATGCAGCTCGCATGGCTTTAAGAAGTAGAGGCGTTGAGACTGTAAATGTTCTTTATAGAAGATCAATCGATGAGATGCCTTGTGATAGAGAAGAGTATGAGATGGCACTAAGAGATGGTGTAACATTCACATTCCTATCAGCTCCAGATGTATTTGAGGATGGAAAGCTTACTGTTAAGAAGATGGCTCTCGGAGAGCCAGATGCTTCTGGTAGAAGAAGACCTGTTGCAACAGGAGAAGAGTACGAGATCGATTGCTCATACATAATCAGTGCAATTGGTGAAAAGGCAGATCCTGCTGTATTGAAGGCTCTTGGCGCTGAGGCAGAAGGTGATGGAATCTATCTAGTAGGAGATGTGAAGACTGGACCTTCGACAGTCGTAAGATGTATTGCATCAGCTCGCGCTGCTGTTGAGAATGCTATCGACGATGTATATGAGAAGATGCTAGCAGAAGACGATGACGATGAGTGCGAATGCGATGAGGAGCACGAGTGTGAGTGTGGTCACCACCACCATCACCACGATGATGAAGAGTGCTCATGCGGACACCACCATCACGACGAGGAATGCTCTTGCGGATGCGAAGATGAAGATGATGAGTACGACGAAGAGGATATGGAAGAAGATGAAGAGATGAGAGAAGCAGAGGATCTCTTCTTCGAAGCTATCAGAGACAAGAAAGCTAGAATCACTCCATCTATCTCAGCTCCTGACCAGACATTCATATCTCGTGAAGCTGCAAGGTGTGTTGAATGCTCATATCTATGTACAAAGTGCGTAGAGGTTTGTCCAAATAGAGCAAATGTTGCAATAGACCTAAGAGACACAGGACTGTTTGAAGATCCATTCCAGATCCTGCACTTGGATGCATACTGTAACGAGTGTGGAAACTGTGCAACATTCTGTCCTCATATGGGTGAGCCATACCTAAAGAAGTTCACTCTCTTTAGCAGAATGGATGATTTCGAGAATTCCACAAACAGTGGTTTCATCGTACTTGGAGATGATGTGAAGATTAGACTTGGCGACAAGCTAATTGATGGCAAGCTCGATGAAGATGGATTCTTGACAGCCGATGTATCTGATGAGATCAGAGCAATGATTGAAGAAGTTGTTAACTCATATTCATATCTACTAGGACCAGTGGAGGAATAAGATGGCAGATCTAGTAATCAAAAATGTTCGTGTAATGCAAACTCGTCCTCCTTTCTCTGTCGAGGAAGGAGTGGATGTTGTTATTTCTGGTTCAACTATTGAAAAAGTTGGCAAGAATGCAGCAGATGGCGTAAAAGGGACACGCATAATTGATGGAAGTGGAAAAACTCTTATCCCAGGAAACGTCTGCTCTCACCATCATTACTACTCAGGACTCTCAAGAGGAATGCTTATTTCAGCTGGCCCTCAAGAGGATTTCATCCAGGTGTTGAAAGAGTGGTGGTGGAGACTTGATAGAGGATTGGATAAAGAAGCTTGCTACTACTCATCCCTTATCTGCTCATTGGACGCAATTGCTTCCGGTACAACAACATGTATCGACCACCATGCATCTCCTGAGTATATCAATGGATCTTTGACGACCATTGCAAAAGGAATGGAAGACGTTGGCGTTCGTGGCGCAACCTGTTTTGAAGTTACCGATAGAAATGGCGGCATGAAGGAAGTAGAAGAGGGCGTCGAGGAGAATATCAGATTCGCTCGAGAGATCGATTCCAGACGTAAAAATGGTGAAGATGTTCTTGTGGAAGCAATGATCGGAGGGCATGCTCCATTTACAATTCCTGAAGCTGGACTTGATATGATGAAGGAAGCTGTAGATGAGACAAAGAGAGGTATGCATATCCATATTGCAGAAGCTCAATACGATCAGATTCATTCTCATCACATATATGGAGAGGATATCGTAAAGAGACTCGACAGGCATGGACTTTTGTCTGATAAGACTCTTCTTGTTCATGGTGTATGGCTCAACGACAGTGAGATCGAGCTACTAAATAAGAGAAGATGTTTCTTTGCTCATAATGGAAGATCCAATATGAACAACCATATTGGTTACAACCATAAGCTTCCTCAGATCGATAGACTTGTTCTTGGAACAGATGGATGCGGTGGCAACATGTTCGAAGAGATAAAGATTGCATTCTTCAAGCACAAGGATGACGGCGGACCTTGGTGGCCAGCTAACTTTGTTGAAGCTCTGAATAGAGGAAACGAGTTAGTTGAATCTGTATTTGGAGAAGGAAAGTGGGGTTTGGTTGCTCCTGGTTATAAAGCAGATCTTGCTTTGCTTGATTACCATAACCCAACGCCACTTGTTCAGGAGAATGCTGCAGGTCACTTTGTATGGGGCATGAGTTCAGGTTCTGTACACTCAGTGATCGTCAATGGAAAGCTTGTAATGGATAACAGACAATTCCCAGGATTGGATGTTGAGGAAATTTACTCAAGAGCTAGTAAGGTAGCACAAAGAGTTTGGAAGACAGTTGATAGAATCAAAGCATAATAGGAGAGAAAAATGATTCAGGATCAGATTAAGGCATTAGCAGAAAAGTATCGTGATTACACAGCAGAGAACCTTTCAAAGCTTGTAAAGACCAAGAGTTATTCTTCTAAGGAAGAAGATGTATGTAAGCTTCTAGTAGAGCTTTGTAAGGAGGCAGGCTTTGATGAAGTTAGAATCGATGGTCTTGGCTCTGTAATTGGAAGAGTTGGCAATGGCCCTAAGAAGCTTGCTTTTGATGCTCATATCGATACAGTAGAGGTTGGAAACCTCAAGAACTGGAACTTCGATCCATTCTCAGGAGAGATCAAGGACGGTAAGGTTTGGGGACGTGGTGCATCTGACCAGAAGGGCGGAGCTGCGAGCATGATCACAGCTGGAAGAATCCTTAAAGAGCTTGGTTATGGTGGCGAATACACAGTATATTTCACATTCACAGTAATGGAAGAAGACTGTGATGGTATGTGCTGGAAGTATCTCATTGAAGAAGAGAACTTCAAGCCAGATATGATCGTTTCAACAGAGCCTACATCATGTCAGCTATATAGAGGACATAGAGGAAGAATGGAGATCAGAATCATTCTCAAGGGTATTTCCTGCCATGGTTCAGCTCCAGAGAGAGGTGTTTCAGCAGCATATAAGGCAGCACGTGCAGCACTTGCTATCGAGCAGCTTAATAAGGACTTGCAGCCAGATGATGATAACTTCCTAGGAAAGGGAACAATTACAGTTTCCCAGATGGATGTCAAGGGACCTTCACAGTGTGCAGTTGCTGACTATGCAATGATTTACTGCGACAGACGCCTAACTTGGGGAGAGGATGCAACACTCGCTATCAGACAGGTTAAGGAATATGTATCAAAGGCAACAGGAGATCCAGAAGATCAGATTATCGTAGAGATGCCAAACTACGAGAAGATTGGTTGGACAAATAAGCCATACTCACAGGAATTGTATTTCCCAACATGGAAGCTTCCTGAGGATGCACCACTCGTACAGGCAGGTGTAAGAGACTATGAAGCACTATATGGAAAGGCTCCAGTTGTAGACAAGTGGACATTCAGTACTAACCTTGTTGCTACAACAGGAAGACACAAGATTCCTGCAATTGGTTTCGGTCCTGGTGATGAAGCTCAGGCTCACGCTCCAAACGAAATCAACAGAGTAGAGGACTTGGTAATCTGTTCAGCATTCTACGCACTTCTTCCATATTCATTGGAAGGAAAACTAAACTAATTAGTTTGAGTTAACACTAATGTGGCCTCGGAAAATCCGGGGCCTTTTTAGAACAAAAATCCAGCCAAAGCTGGACTTTAGAGAGAAGGACTCTTTAGTTATTTTTTCTTTGTGTCTTTCTTTTCTACATAGGCCTTCTTGACTTCTTCAATCTTCTTGGCCTCATCGTAGACAAGATTTCCTTCCTTATCTGTATATGCAAATGCAATAGCAAGATAGATAATTGGGTCTTTCTTCTCCCAACGTCTGTATGCTGCGGATACAGCAGATGCCATACCTCTGTTGTTAACATAGTCCTTTCCACACTTATCGAGCATTATGGCTCTCAAAGCTCCAAGAGAAATCTGAATGTTCTTTGAATAAAGAGCAATCGCCAAATCTCCTATGAAATCATAAATCTGGTCGTTAGTCATTTCTATTGCCATCCTTATCAACCCTCCATATTCAGTGTAATTCTTTTTCCATCAATGATGGATATGTTTTATATGTACTTTCCATTGTTTTTGTCCAAGAAATTGCAATATATCGTACTTTCTTTACATTCTTTTTTTACAATGTTTTCCTAAGTTGGGTTATAATGAATAAGGCAAGAAAGAACTTTGAATTTATCGGAGCTAATTCTTCATTATATAAGAAAAAAGATAATGGTACGGAGGACTCATGCCAGTAACAAGAATAGATGACAAAATCGTCAGAGTTGATGCTTTTGCAAAAGCTCGCGGTGAGGCCCAATACATATGTGACCTTACACTTCCGGATATGTGCTATGCATATATGATTCGTTCCTCGATTCCAAGAGGAAAGATAGTCTCTATCAATATGCCAGAGTTGCCAGAAGGATATTTCTTTATCACAAGCAAGGATATCCCAGAAGGTGGAAAGAACGAACTTTGGATGATCATGAAAGATTGGCGCGCATTCGCAGATGGCGATGTTCGCTATGTTGGAGAAACAATTGGTCTTTTGGTCGGTCCAGACAGAAGAACATTGAAGTTCTTGAAGGACAGGATCGATATCAAGTACGAAGAGGAAACTCCTGCAGTATCTATTGACGATGGCGTCAATTGTGTAGGTGGTCCTATCGTAGGAGATGACAATGTAATGTGTTCCCTATATTGCGAAAAGGGAAGAGACATGGACGAAGTATTTGCAGAGGCAGATGAAATCTATGAAGACACTATCGAAACTGGTTTCCAGGAGCATGTGCACCTTGAAACAAATAGTGCAATCGTAGACAAGGAAGATGACAAGTTCATCGTATATGCTTCCGCACAATGTCCTTTCTATATCAGAAAGTCAGTAGCAGCCCTTATTAATCAACCAATGGAGAACATCGTTGTAAGACAGACAACCACTGGTGGTGCATTTGGTGGAAAGGAAAACTTTCCAGATGTTCTAGCCGGTCCATTGTTGGTTGCAGAGACTGTTGTCAACAAGCCAATAAAGCTTGTTTTTGATAGAGAGGAAGATATGCTTTATTCTGTTAAGCGTCACCCTTCAAAGTGCTATTACCAGAGTGCTATCAAGGATGGCAAGATCACAGGTATCAAGGCATTGATTCGTTACAATAACGGAGCTTATCTCTCTTCTTCATATGTAGTATTGCAGCGCGGTGTATTCCATGCAAATGGCGTATATGATTTCCCAAGCACATATCTAAAGGGCGAGGGAATTGCAACAAATACATTCCCATCTGATGCATTCAGAGGCTTCGGAGCACCTCAGACACTCTTTGCAATCGAAGTGCACCTAGATCACATTGCCCGTCATTTAGGCGTTGATCCACTTGCTCTGAAGCAAGAGTATCTTTTGACAAAGGGTGCTGAGACTGTAACAAATGGTCACATCGTTGAAGAAGTAAAGCTTCCTGAGATGATTGAAAGAATAACAGAGGAATCTGATTATTGGAGAAAGGCAGCTGAGTACAAGAGAGGATCTGGAAAAGGCATTGGTTTTGCAATGTATAACCATGGTGGTGCGTTTACCGGAAACGGAGAGCAAGCTCTTATCAAGGCACATGCAAGACTTGTGAAAGTTGGCAATCATGTAGATATCCAGGTTGGATCTACAGAGATGGGACAGGGATTCCAGACAGCTCTTAGAAAGATAGCTGCATCCACTCTAGGCATTGCAATCGATGATGTAAGCTACAAGAATCCAGATACTTCAATGGTACCTGACTCAGGTCCTACTGCAGCATCAAGATCCACAATGATTGTTGGAAAGCTTATCGAGCGCTGTGCTCTTGAGATGAAAGAACGCTGGAATGAAGGCGATTTCTCTGTTGAGAAAGAATATGAACATCCAGATGGACATCCATGGGATCAGGCAACATTCAGAGGAGATGCTTACCTTGGATATGGTTGGGGTGCTATTGCTGTTGAAGTCGAGGTTGATAAGCTTACAAACGAGGTTAAGACAGTTGGCATTTGGTCCAGCCATGAAATTGGAAAGGCTATTGATGAGCTAATTGTACATGGACAGATCAATGGTGGTGTAATCCAGGCATTAGGATATGCTTCAATGGAGAAATTGGAGAACAAGAAGGGCTATTTCAGACAGAGCTCAATGTCTGACTATGTTGTTCCTACATCAATGGATTTCCCTAAGCAATACTACCATATACAGGACAACCCATATGAATGGGGACCATATGGTGCAAAGGGTATGGGAGAGCTGGTTTTCAATGGTGCAGCTGCAGCATATGTAGACGCTGTTGAAAGAGCTCTAGGAATCACAGCAACCAAGATTCCTATTCCACCAGAGGATATTGAGGAGGCTTTGAAGAATGTTAAATGAGATTAAGTTTAGAATAAATGGTAAGAAAATCGTCTACCAAGGGGATCCATTAAGAAGACTCTTGGACCTGCTGAGAGAAGACCTAGGTCTTATGGGTAGCAAGGAAGGATGCGGCGAAGGTGAGTGCGGTGCTTGCTCAGTTTTGAAGGATGGTAAGCTTGTTACTTCATGCATCGTTCCTGTAGGCGCTTGCAATGGTTCTGATATCTATACAATAGAAGGAATTAGAGACACAGAGAAAGGACAGTGCATCATCCAGGCCTTTGCTGATGGAGGAGCTGTTCAATGTGGATTCTGCATTCCTGGTATGGTTATGGCTGCATATTATCTACTAGATAACAATCCAAATCCTACAGAAGAGGATGTGCGCCTAGCTATCAGCGGTAATATTTGCAGATGCACAGGATATGACTTGATCGTAGAATCAATCCTTCTTGCTGCAAAGAGAGGTGAAGAGCTATGGAAGAAATGAGATGTTATATTCCTGAAACACTAGAAGAAGCACTTCAGATCAGAAAAGACACTGGTGCTATTCCTCTTGCAGGAGGATCTGACTTGATGGTTCAGCACTATGCTGGAACAGATCTTTCTCCTGAGTTCTCTAAGCCTATTGTTGTTATTTCGAACTTGTCAGAGCTAAAGGGTATCAAGATTCGAGAAGATGGAAAGGTTGAAATTGGAGCAATGACAACCTCTGCAGAGATAGCTTCTTCAGAACTTGTTCCAAGACTTGTTAGAGAAGCTGCTTCCAGAATGGGAGCTATCTCACTGAGAAACAGTGCAACAATTGGTGGAAACATTGGAAATGCATCCCCTAAGGGTGATCTGCCACAACCTCTAATTCTATTGGATGCTGAGGTTGTACTTGTAAGCCTAGAGGGAGAGAGAGTTCTTCCTCTCGATGAGTTCATCAAGGGTGCTAAGAAGACTGACTTGAGAGAAGATGAGATCATCAAGTCTGTATTGGTATCACAAGCTGAGTGCACTCATTGGCTTTATCATAAGATCGGCACTCGTAGAGCCAATGCTATTTCTAAACTTTCTCTATCTTGTATAGCAAATATTCAGGATGGCATTGTTGTAGACTTCAGAGCATCTTCAGGAGCAGCGGGGCCTAAAGTTGCACGCTCAAGAGCAGTTGAATCTATGCTTATTGGAAAGCGTGTTGAAGAGCTAGAGAGCGTCAGAGAAGAGTTCTTTGATGCTTACAATAATGTAATTTCTCCACATGCAATGCCTGAGTGGAGAAGAAATACCACAAGAAGAATGCTTTCACATTTCATTGAAGAGCTAGAGCATGGCGCAGAAGAAGGCGAAATCATTGTTTGACAATTAGATAATTATTAGGCCCCATTTTTGGGGCTTTTTAGGAGGATGAATGGTTATACATAGACCAAAGAGTGTTCAGGAAGCAGTTTCTTTAAGACATTCTATTGAAAATTCTGCATATTTAGCTGGAGGAACAGAGGACTTACGTCTTGGTTCCTCGGTATCTGAGAATGCTGAACTGATTGATATCAACAATCTTGGCTTGAATGCAATAAAGGTGGAAGGAAACAATTTATATATTGGTTCTTGTGTTACATTTCAGGATTTGGTTGAGTCGGATCTTATACCTTCCTTTATTAAGGAAGCAGCTGGGTTCTGCGCATCTTTTGAAAAGAGAAACAGTGCAACAATTGGTGGAAATATTGCAACCAACAGATGTGATAGCTATTTAATACCAGCTCTTGTTGCAGCAGATGCTAAATTGATTATCGAATGCAAGAAAGGAGAGAAAGAGAAGTCAATTACTGAGTATCTATCAAAGCCTTGCAAGGCTGTTATCAAGGCAATTGTTATTGATAAGGATAGAAAAGGCTGGTCAAAGCGTATTAGCCATACATCTACATCCCACTCAACACTCATTGCATCACATAGTAATGATATCTACGCTTTGGAAGCTTCTGGCTCAAAGCTTTGTTTTGGCAATAGCCCAAAGATCTATGAAGAGATGGAATTTGTTACAGACCTCACTGGTAGTGCTGAATATAAGAAGTATCTTGCTTCTGTCATCTTTGATTTGGAGGGGAAATAATGGAAATCAAATGTAAGATTAACAATCAAAATGTTGTCCTGAAAGCAAATCCTGATGAAAGACTAAGAGATGTTCTATATAAGCATGGCTACAACTCCGTAAGAGACTCTGATGATAGAGAAGGCTTTGCTGGTTCTGATACCATTCTTTTCAATGGAAAGCTTAAGTATTCAAACTTCATCTTGGCTTACCAAGCAGAGGATGCTGAGATCAAGACCGCAGAAGGACTCTTGAACGGTAGAGAACTTAACTATGTACAGAAAGCAATGATCGCAGCCGGTATTGTTCAGAGTGCTTACAATGCTCCTGCTGCTGCATTGATCCTAACAGATCTTCTTGAGAGAAAGCCTAATCCTACAAAGGATGAAATCAAGGAAGCTCTCTCTGGAATCTTTATCAGAGACGCAGGTTATGAGCATTATTATCTTGCTATAAAGCTTGCAACAGAGCTAAGGGACTATGGCGAATTCAAATCTGAAATCGCACCTTCCTTCAGACCAAAATTAGATATCATCGGAAAGGCTGTTGGAAAGATAGATGGAGCTGCTCTTGTCTCTGGCGAGCCTGTGTTTGTTGAAGACAAGGTCCCTGAGAATGCATATGTACTACATGTACTTCGCTCTCCTTTTGCTCAAGCATATATCAAGAAGATTGATACTACGAAAGCAGAAGCTCTCGATGGAGTTGCATGTATCGTAACTCACGAGAATTGTCCAGATATCTACTACATGCAAGCCGGTCAGGGAGACCCTGAACCATCTCCACATGACAGAAGACTTATGAACAAGAAAGTTCGTCATGTTGGCGATAGGGTTGCTGCAATTGTTGCAAAGGATATGGAGACAGCAAAGAAAGCTGCTAGCTTGATCGATATCGAGTACGAAGCTCTTCCAGCTGTATTTACAGTTGAAGAAGCTATGGCAGAGAATGCTCCTGTAGTTCATAACGGAAAGATTGAGTTCGATGTTGGAGCTCCTGATAATCTCGAAGATTATAACAAGGGTGCAGACGAAAGAGATGGAAAGATTCACTATTGCTTCCCACTTCATGGAGATCCAAGACACAATATCGCAGCAGGTGCTCATGGTGGCATTGGTGATATGGAGAAGGGCTTTAATGATGCTGATGCTATCGTAGATGAGACTTATCAGACATCACAGGTACAGTGTACACCACTAGAGCCACATGTATGCTACTCTCATATCGAGGGCGGAAGACTTGTTCTCAATTGTTCTACACAGGTTCCTTACCATGTAAGAAGAATCGTAGCAACTGTATGCCAGATTCCACAAAACAAGGTTCATGTAATCAAGGAACGCGTTGGTGGTGGTTATGGCTCCAAGCAAGATATCCTAGTTGAAGATCTCGCTGGCTACTGTACATGGATTAGTGGAAAGCCAATCTATTTCAGAAACACAAGAGCTGAAGAATTCTACGCTAACTCCACTCGTCATCCAATGAGAGTAAGGGTGAAGATGGGTGGAAAGAAAGATGGTACTATCACAGCAATCTACATGGACGTAAGAGCAAACACAGGTCCTTATGGTAACCACTGTTTGACAGTTCCTATGAATGCATCTTCAAAGACTCTTCCTATTTTCCAGGTTGAGAACATGTACTACGATTTGCTTACATACTATACAAATATCCCACCAACAGGTGCATACCAAGGCTATGGTGCTCCAAAGGGATACTTCGCAATAGTATCTGCAATGGGGCAGCTTGCTCAAAAGCTTGGAATCGATCCATTGATGATGGCAAAGAAGAATATCGTACACGAAGGCTACATGCTTGAGATTCTTAGAGGTCTTGGAGAAGGTAGAGAAGGTGCCGTTGTTCCTGTCGGATCATGTGGGCTTGAAGAAGCATTGGATAAGGGTGCTAAGATGATCAATTGGGACAAGAAGGAAGTTTCTGAAGATCCTAATTGGAAGATAGGTAAAGGCTTTGCAATGATTCAGCAAGGTTCTGGTCTTCCAGGTCTTGACCATTCAAATGCTCAAGTAAAGCTTCTTCCAGATGGAACATTCGTAGTTCTCTCAGGTGGTGCAGATCTCGGTACTGGTCTTGATACTATCTCTGCTAAGTGTGTATGTGAGATATTGAAGGTTCCAATGTCAGTTGTATCTGTAATATCAGGAGATACTGACTCCTGTCTATTCGATACTGGTGCATATGCTTCAAGTGGAACATATTTCTCAGGAAATGCATCTCTATTGGCAACAAAGGATCTAGAGAAGAAGATTCTTAAGGAAGCTAGTTTGCAAATGGGTGAGAAAGAAGAGGAGCTGGCTATTGAATATCCTGGAAAGGTAATTTCAAAAGCTACAGGAAAATCCCTTACATATGCAAATCTTGCACATGCATCAGTTGCAGGAGATGGAAGAGGTAACCTAATCGGAACTGCTTCATTTACAACTCCTAACTTTGCTGTTCCTTATGGTGCTCACTTTGCAGAAGTTGCAGTTAATACTGTCACTGGAGAGATCAAGGTTAGAAAGTTCTATGCACTACAAGATGCAGGAACTCCTATTAATCCAGAGCTTGCTCTCTGTCAGATGTATGGTGCAACATTGAAGTCCATAGGTCATACTCTCTATGAAGGCATGATCCTCGATGAGAATGGAAAGTGTATCAATGCTAACTTCACAGATTATGGCACTCCAATGATCTACGAACAGCCAGATGACTTCAAGTCTGTCTTGATCGATGTCGATGATCCATATGGTCCATTTGGTGCTAAGTCAATTTCTGAGATTGCTACAAATGGTGCAGCTCCTGCTATTGCAATGGCTATTGCTGATGCAACTGGCGTATGGGTTCGCTCATGGCCGATCACACCAGAAAAGATTCTTAAGGGACTTGGAAAGATCGATTAAAACTCTCTTATTTTTGATGTAAGTATATTGGCCCTGCTTCTGCGGGGCCAATTTAAAACAATCACTGCACTAGAAAGATTTAAGCAGAAATGCCATATATAGTGGGAGAGTCAGAATCTGATTTGTTCTACCAACATTGTAGTCTCCCAATTTAATAGCACTACTTACATGATATTTTTCTGGATGATTCAAAATTGTCTTTGTGCTTTTTGTGTTTCCTGTAGAAGCTTTGACTTCAACTAATGTGCATTGACCCTTGTATCGAATTATAAAGTCGACTTCAAGTCCGCTATCTTTATGAAAATAATATAGCTTACGTCCCATTTTGTAGAAGATATCAGCTATCAAGTTCTCGTATATTGCTCCTTTGTATCCAAGAAGATTGCCTTGCAGGATATCAAATTGAGTTCCGTCTTCGAGCATGCTGATAAAGAGTCCACAATCACACATATAAACCTTGAAAGTATCATTTTCTGCATTTCCATCCAATGGTAGTTCTGTAATTGATAGGTTGTAGCAACGAGTGATTATCCCTGCATCTTCAATCCATTGCAAACATCCATTATATTGAGATGAAGAAGCGCCTTTCTTGATAATAGAATACTGGAATTTCTTGTTTTCCTTACTTAGCTGTTTTGGAATTGATTGAAAGCATTCCTTGATTCGAGATTTATCTTTTTGTTCTGCATGCTTAACCATATCATCTTCATATGACCGAATGATGTCTCTTTGAATTTGCAACACTTCATTCATTTGTTTTGTGTTGACAAATGTTTGTACTGCATCAGGCATGCCTCCAACTACAATATATTGCAATAATAGCTGTCGCATTCTGTTGTGTAGTGCCTCTGAAACAGGTTTTTCTTCTTTGAGACACTCATTAATGGATCTAATAATAGACTCTGAAATACCATTAGCCCATAGGAATTCTTCAAAATCCAATGGATACATATCTACAACAGTCTCTGATCCTACAGGGATTGATCTTGGAGATGTTCCATAGCCTTTTACTCCCAATAAGGAACCAGTTGCAATTACATCATATCTTCCGTCTTCCTTAAAGAACTTCAACGCAGTTCTGGCTTCAGGGCAGTCTTGTATCTCATCAAGAATAAGAACAGTCTTTCCTTCGCAGAAAATTGCATTGGCTCCTAGTAATGCTGATATAAGCATTGTAAGGTTATCCACATCCAGAGAACCAGAAAAGATTGAAGAATAGTTGGGGTTCTCAAAGAAGTTAAGGTATATAACATGTTCGTAGTTCTTTTTTGCAAACTCAAGAACAGAGAAAGTCTTTCCACATTGCCTGCATCCTTTGACGATTAAAGGCTTATGATTCTGAAGATTTTTCCAATCAATTAATGTTTGCTCTATTTTTCTTTTCAACATAAAGAAATATTCCTTTTTATAGGTATAGCTTAAGATAAATATATGATTTTTTCAAACGACTTTTTTGTAAATTTCTCAATTTTTTCAATGGACTTTTTTGATTAGTCACAACTTTTTCAAGTGAGTTTTATACAAATATGCAACGAAATGTTTTTATTGCGCGAATTCAAGATGCGTGATGAAATGAAAGGAGAAGTTGCACACTAGTGTTAGTAATAATTATTGCAGTGCAATAGATATAGTTTCATTTCATTGTATGAGATGAATGGTATAAGCTCCCCAACTTTGTTGGCTTTGTTAAAAGCTGGAGGAACTATGAAAAAGTATTTGTTTGTTGTTTTAGTCTTATTGCTAATCGCTTTGGTAATATCTTGTGATGATATTGCAAAACCCGATAACCCAGATATTCCAGATGATACCTCAGTAGTAATAACTTTAGATCCTAATGTTGAAGGTAAGAAATCTGTAACAAGATCTCCAGAAAAAGATGGAAAGGTAAATCTTCCTAATGGAGTTGATTTATGGGGTGATGTTGGATTTGCTTTCAAGGGCTGGGCAACAACGAAAGATGGTTCTGTTGTTTATAAAGCGGGTGTTTCTATTGCTTTTAAGAAATCACAAACACTATATGCTGTTTGGAATAAATCTTCATCAGTATCTATCCCTTTCACAATTACATATTGGGTTAATAATGGAACAGATGTAAGTATTCCTAAAAACTACGAAGCAGGAGCAAATCCTAAAATCCTAGACTGTGAAGATGAGAAAGAAACAATTAAGAAAGAAGGATATACTTTCAAAAGCTGGAACACAAGTCAAGATGGTAGTGGTACATCCTATGATATAAATATTCCATATGATGGACATGGAGACTTAACCTTATATGCTCAATGGATAGAAATTGATCCTATGCTGACTTTTGATACCTTTGGAAATGAATCTCGTGTTGTTAGATGTAAGAGCGAAGCAGTAAACGTTACGATACCTGAGTACTATCAAGGACGAAAGGTAACCATTGTAGCGAGTAAAGCTTTTTATAGGAAGGGATTGTTAGAAACAGTATCATTTCCGAATACAATAACAACTATAGGAGATGAGGCTTTTTATTATTGCAATAAACTAGATAATGTTACTCTTCCAGATTCTTTGGAATCTATAGGAAAGAGTGCATTTCATTATTGTGATGCGTTGACAACAATAAAAATTCCAAACCGTGTTGCAACGATTGGAGAAAGAGCATTTTCTCTATGTAAGAGTTTGAAGAATATAACAATACCTGAGAGCGTTACAGAACTAAAAGATTATCTGTTTGATTTGGCTGGATTGGAATCTATTATCCTTCCAAACAAATTAGAGACGATAGGCAATAATGCTTTTGCTCGTTGTATTTCATTAAAGTCAATCAAAATTCCAAACACTGTTACTTCTATTGGAAAGAATGCTTTTGAGCGCTGTTTGGAATTAGATCCTTTTATATTTCAAGGACTATCAAGCGAATGGAATAATATTCAGAAAGGTGATAGTTGGAACAGGGAAATGAAAGCCAAGACAGTTCAATGTACTGATATGAATATTAACTAAAGGTTTCAACTTTTTATGCACTATATAGGATAGCTATTGCTTCTTATTCTTGCTTCCTTTGGGTCTACCTTTTCTCTTAGGAGTGTCTATAGCATTTTCTTCTTCATTTTTGCAGGATTCAAGCAAACCAAGAGCTTTCAGCGCTTCCTGGGCTTTCATGGTTATAGTCGGCATGATCCACTCTCCATCGTTTGCATCTCTTACCTTCTTTGCAGAAGATACAAGATCGAGAATCTGCCTGTAAGTGTAATCTT
>CAKQTE010000073.1 GCA_934276485.1 uncultured Spirochaetales bacterium
CGGTTATGGCTTTTCGCTACATGCTCATCTCTCATAACCTCATTATATATCTCGACCCAAGGGTCGGGGAATTAGACCCAAGCTTCAGACGCTACGCACCTGCTTGCGTCTTACGCCAGATTAAAAACAAAGGGAGAATTAACTATGAAAAGAAAACTATCAAAGCTTTTCTTAGCTATCCTGGTATTAGGAATGCTGTCTTTTCTAATATCATGTGATAACAAACAAACGCCACCTCATGAACATACGTTTGCAGATGTCTTGTCCAGTGATGAAGCTCATCATTGGTATGCTGCCACTTGTGAGCACACAGAGGAGAAGAAGTCTGTAGAAGAACACATCAAGGTTGATGGTTCCGTTATTGAAGCAGCTACGACAGAGAAGAAAGGAAAGATGACATATACCTGTTCTGCTTGCAAAAGAAAACTATATGAGGAAATTCCTCAAATACCAATTGAAGTATCAAACGAAAAACCTCTTGCAGCAACACTCGAAACAGAAAACCTTAAAACCACAACATCTCTCAGATTGATAGGAACACTTAGCGATGATGACTTCAAGACACTTAGAGAGATGACAACTCTTGAGTCTTTGGATATCACAGAGGTTACCAATGACAACATCCCGACAGATGCTTTCAAGGAATCTTCTTTTAAAACTATTCAATTACCTTCTGGATTGAAAACCATTAATAATGGCGCCTTCAAAGGATCAAGTTTAACAGAGCTCATCATACCAGAAGGTGTTAAAGAAATAGGAAATTCAATACTTTTCAATTCTAAACATCTCACAAAACTAGTGATACCTGGAACTGTTGAGAAGATTGGTCGCAGGATCCTTCAAGTAACTTCGGCAGATTCTCTTGGTAATATCTATTTCGAAGATGGTATACCAGATGTTACTTTGATTTTAAATGAAGGAATCAAGGAATTATCTCCATCGGCATTCTGGGGCTCTGCTGTCAAAGAAGTGGTAATTCCTACGTCTGTAACAGTTATTCCGGACTGGTGTTTCTCAAACTCTCGTCTAGAGAAGATTACATTCCATGATGGTATAACAAGAATAGGTGGATGGGCATTTGAGAACTGCAAGCTTCAATTTGAAGATAAATTGATAGTTCCAAAGAGCGTTAAGGTTTTAGGTCCTTTTGCTTTCTACCTTCATCTTGATGTATCTAATGAAATAGTTCTTAATGAAGGGCTTGAAGTGATTTATCAAGATGCTATGGTTCTTGGTATCGATAATAAGACACTTGAGATTCCTGCATCGGTTAAAAAGCTCTATAGAGGAGCATTGATACTAGAAAATGGTTTAGATGCTGTAGTGTTTAAGGGAGAAACACCTCCTGAATACCGCAAGAACTTTAATCCTTTTAAAATCTCTTACAATGAAGAGACAGGAGAATATGTAGGACCTCCAGATGAAGGACCGTCACCAGGAAATCCTCCTCCTTCGATAAATATCAAAGAAGCAGAAAAATACAAAAACCTGAAAGCATATGTTCCCGCAGGATCATTAGAAGCTTATAAGATTGCTCTGGAGACTGATACAGAGTTTGAACCTTTCAAGGAGGAGAATATCTTAGCATCAGAATAAAATGCTCAATTATGTATAGAAACCATACTATGCATAATCAATAAGACGAGAGAGGTACAGTTTGCTTTAGCCTGTACCTCTATTTTATGACTCGTCTTTCTTCATATTCTTTCTAAAGCATTATCTTTTGTTCTAGAGCCTTTCCTATTAGCCTATTTGCTTGATCTGCCATGAAAAGAGGAATATTCAAAACATCATCATCAAGCTTTAGGTTATCCAAGGAGAAGCGCAGTCGAAGTTTCACCTTGTCACGAAAGAGTTCTTTGAACTTCTTCAAGCTCTTGCTTGTTGTATTTGCCTCTGATTTAATCTCGACAGGGAAAATATCATTTTCTCTTTGTATTAGGAAATCTACCTCATAAGGAGGATTATTTTGAGACCAATAACGAGGCTTAACATCAAATTGTGGAATCGGTGTCTTACCAACCTGACGCACGCCCTATTGAATTAGAGGCTTTCTGTATGGAGAACTCTTCCAATCTAATAGTTTTTCAATAATAAATCGTTCCTTGTTTTTTCCAAATCACATAACTATTAATTAAAGGTTTCAACTTTTTATGCACTATATAGGATAGCTATTGCTTCTTATTCTTGCTTTCTTTGGGTCTACCTTTTCTCTTAGGAGTGTCTATAGCATTTTCTTCTTCCTTTTTGCATGATTCAAGCAATCCAAGAGCTTTCAGCGCTTCCTGGGCTTTCATGGTTATAGTCGGCATGATCCACTCTCCATCGTTTGCATCTCTTACCTTCTTTGCAGAAGATACAAGATCGAGAATCTGCCTGTAAGTGTAATCTT
>CAKQTE010000074.1 GCA_934276485.1 uncultured Spirochaetales bacterium
TGATAAAGAGCATAACAGCCAAGCGAATATTTGCCGAGCACCCGGAGGTGAAGAAAAAGCTTTGGGGCGGAGAATTTTGGAGCGACGGTTATTTTGTTTCGACTGTAGGAAAATTCACAAGCGAGAGGGTTATCAAAGAGTATGTTAAAAACCAAGGGAAAGAGAAGGATTACAAACAGTTGCTATTGAATTTTCCGAAAGGAGAGCCCGAGGCGTAGGTGAGATACCTCGGGGTTCTAACCCGAGGAGGTTTATTTACCGCTTACTTTATTCTTGATATATGCTCTAGAATAATCAAAATACAGAAAACAAAATCATAGGTGGTGAGTGTATGTACAAAAAAGAATTATCGGTCGACAGCAGTATGCCTTCAATCGTTCGAGAAATAAAAGTTGTTCTTGAAGGTTCTCGTGCCAATGTTGCCAGAGAAGTCAACAGCGAACTTTTAAATACTTATTGGAACATTGGTCGCATTATCTGTGAGTATGAGCAAACTCTTCCCCATCGAGCTGATTATGGGAAACAAACATTAAAAGATCTTTCCACTGAACTGACTAAGGAATTTGGCAAAGGCTTTTCCCGGTCAAATCTACAGAATATGCGGCAATTTTATCTGACCTATAAAAAATGCCAGACGGTGTCTGTCAAATTAAGCTGGTCACACTATTGCGAGTTACTGACTATTTCAGAAACGGATAAGCGTAGCTTTTACGAAAAAGAAGCGATTAACTCTGGATGGTCTGTACGAGAACTGAAGCGACAAATCGAAAGTTCATTGTTTGAACGTCTGTTGCTTTCCCGTGGTGATGTAAACAAAGAGCAAGTGCTTGATTTAGCACTTAAAGGCAATGAAATCACAACTCCTGCTGATATTATCCGTGACCCGTATGTATTCGAGTTTCTGGGCTTACCGGAGGATAAGCCATTTATGGAAAATGATCTAGAACAGGCATTGGTGCAGCAGATTGAGAAGTTCTTATTGGAGTTAGGGCGCGGGTTCATGTTTGTTGGTACACAGCAAAGGGTCACTTTGAACAATACGCACTACTATGTGGATATGGTATTCTACAACAAAATTCTTCGGGCTTACGTGTTGATTGAACTGAAGACTACCAAATTGACACCGGAAGCAGTCGGACAGATTAATATGTATCTGAACTATTACGCCTCTGAAATCAATGATCCGGATGACAATCCGCCCATCGGCATTATCTTATGTACAGACAAGGATAGTATTACCGCAGAATACGCGTTAGGCGGCCTTTCCAACAATGTATTTGCTTCCCGTTATGTGCTTTATATGCCAAACAAGGAGCAACTAATCCGTCAGGTAGAAGCAGTTTTAGAAAAGTGGCATAAGAATAATAATTCTTTGGAAAATTGATGGTGCTACTTGAAAAAGTACAAGGCAGCAACATAATTACGGCGTATTTGGATGATACGATTTTGATACTAAGAAGTAGAGTACATGGTGAAAACCAGAGAATGCGCCTCTGTTTTCCTCAAAATCCATGCTTGAAGACCTCTTTTCTCGTCATGTTTTTGTAACTTAAGCAAGAGGAAGTAAATCTCAGATAAATATTTTGATAGCAGGCTTCGGCCTGCTTCTTTTTTCGATTGCTATGTCAATCAATATCATAAAAGACAGAGGCTCTGTTGCCAATGAAAAACTAAACAGAAATTCAAAGCTAGTTTTGAACAGAATGGAAGAAGGTGAAATTCAACATTAGTTTCCTTCAGAAATTTTAAAAGAAATATTCTAAAAATATAATTTTCATATGATAATTTAACCATCATGGAAAGGAGAAAGCTATGAAAAAGACATTATTACTTTTATCGGTTCTGCTTCTTGCAGTAGGTTTTGCATTCGCAGGTGGTTCTCAAGAGACCAAAGCTGCAGATAATGGTGCTTATAAGATTGCTTTGATCATTGAAAATACAATTGATGATAAGGGCTGGTGCCAAGCTATGCATGAAGGTATCGTTGAAGCACAAAAGCAACTTCCTGGTAAGATCGAATATAACTATTCAGAAAAACTAAAACCAGTTGATGCTAGCTCTATCGCAAGACAATATGTTGCAGATGGCTATGATCTCATCATCGCTCACGGTGCTCAGTACAAGAATATGATCGTTGAACTTGCTGAAGAAAACCCTAATGTTTCATTTGCTTTCGGTACAAGTGCAGATATAGTAGGATCAAACGTATTTACATATATGCCAGAATCTGAAGAGACAGGTTATCTCTCTGGCTTGCTCGCAGGTCTTTTGACAAAGACGAACACAGTTGGTCTCGTTGGCCCAGTTGATGGTGGTGATGCTGCTCGTTATAACAGAGGTTTCGTACTCGGCGTTCAGAAAGTTAATCCAAGTGCAAAGATCTTAGTTGCTCACACAGGTTCCTTCTCAGACTTCGTAAAGGCAGGAGAGCTTGCAACTTCACAGATGAAGTCCGGTGCTGATGTATTAACTGGTTCTTCACAGCAAGCTATTGGTGCTCTTCGCGCTGTAAGTGAGTTCCCTGGCGTTCTCTGGCTTGGTCAGGACCTTGCTCAGCTAACAACTCAGGAAGGTAAAGATCGCTGTATAGCTGCTTCTGCTTACAACTATGCAGCTGTAATCGTTGGACTAGTTGAAAAGCTTGATGCAGGTGTTAAGGGAGGAGAATGCATCCCAATGAACTTCAATAACAACGGTTTCGTCTTTGAATACAACCCAGCTCTCGAAGGCAAAGTAACTGCTGATATGAAGAAAGTAGTAGAAGATGCTCTTGCTGAATTCAGAGCTAAGCAGGGCGTTCTTGCTAACTGGTCCAAGGTTGATTATACAACTCTATAAGCTTTAAAAACTCGTAATGGTGGGCTCTTGCTCACCATTGCTGTGTTATGAGAATACAACATGTCTGAGAATATTAGATCGCTCACAATGGAGCATATTACAAAAAGATTCCCAGGGGTACTTGCAAGTGATGATATCACTATCCACGTTGATAAAGGCGAGATCTTAGCCTTGGTCGGCGAGAACGGAGCAGGCAAGACCACATTGATGAACATTTTGATGGGCATTTACCAACAGGATGAAGGTCGAATCTTGATCAATGGTGAAGAAGTCCGATTTAGAGGGCCTGAGGATGCGTTCAAAGCCGGTCTTGGTATGGTTCACCAACAATATATGTTGATACCTTCCATGACTGTTACAGAGAATGTAGCGCTTGGCTATAAGAAAGCATGGCATCCATTTTCCTTAGACCTTAAGAAGGTTCGCGATAGAGTAGTTGAAATAAGTGAATATTATGGACTCGCAGTCAACCCAGATGCTTATATCTGGCAACTCTCCGTTGGAGAACAACAACGCGTCGAGCTAGTCAAAACGCTCTGCCTTGGTGCAAAGTTTTTGATCTTAGATGAGCCAACTTCCGCTTTAACTCCGCAAGAAACAGATGAACTTATAGAGCTATTGAAGAACATGAAGAAAGAACTCTCCATTATCTTTATCAGCCATAAGCTCAATGAAGTTAAAGCGCTTTCAGATAAAGTAACTATCTTGCGTCATGGTGCAGTAGTTTTTGAAGGTAATACTGCTGATTACACTCCACAAGAGATCGCTGCTAAGATGACAGGTCATGAGATCAAGCTTCCTGAAAACCTAGATAAGCAAGAGGTGGGGGACGTTGCGCTATCTCTTAAAGATGTCACAGTCCTTTCTGACCGAGGCAATGCTGCGCTTGATCATCTCAATCTTGAGATCCGTGGAGGTGAGATCGTAGGGCTTGCAGGTGTTTCTGGCAATGGCCAGAGAGAGCTTGCAGAAGCGATAAATGGACTTAGGAAAGTTGAGTCTGGTACTATCGAGTTCTTTGGTAGTGCTATCGAGAACCTCTCTCCTTATGATGTTATCAAAGAGGGCATGGGTTACATCCCTGAAGAGAGGAATATCGAAGGTATCGTACCTCCATTCATCATCAAAGAAAACTTCATCCTTAAAGACAGTGAGCATGATTCTTTTTCTAAGCGTCACATCTTAAAGAAGAAGAACATTCATGAAAATGCTGTACAGCTTAAGGAAGAATTTGATATTAGGTGTCCAGATGTTAACACTGCAGCAGGTGCGCTCTCTGGAGGTAACATCCAGAAAGTCATTCTTGCTCGTGAGCTTACACGTCAGCCTAAATTCCTGATTGCGGTTTATCCAACCAGAGGCTTGGATATGGGTGCAATCGAATTTATCCATAAAGAGCTTTTGAAGAAGCGTAAGGAAGGTATTGGTATTCTCTTGATTTCAGAAGAGCTTGATGAAATCATGAACCTTTCTGATAGAATCGCAGTAATCTACAAGGGCCAGATTCAAAAAGTCTTAAACCATGATGAAGCAACTCGTGCAGAACTTGGTGTTTTAATGGCGGGGGTACATCATGAATAAGAATTTTAAACTGATCTATAAGATAGTCATCATCCTCCTTGCAGTTCTTGCTACCTTTTTGATGTCATCCATCATCTTGTTGGTGCTTGGTGCAGATGTATTCAAGACATTCCAGACTATCCTCTTTACGCCACTTTCAAGAATGGGTCACATCACTGAAGTGCTTATCCGAGCAATTCCGCTATGTATCATCGCACTTGGTGTCTCAATCGCATATCGCTCTGGTATCATAAATATCGGAGCTGAAGGGCAGATGGCGATGGGTGTACTCTCATTTACAGCTATTGCGCTTGCTTTTCCGAATCTGCCACGTCCAATCCTTTTGCCATTTGCACTCTTGGTCTCTTGTCTTGGTGGTGCGCTTTGGGGATTCATCCCTGGCATATTAAAAGCAAAGTTAAATGTATCTGAGCTCTTATCAACTGTAATGCTCAACTACATCGCAGCTCAGTTCTATTCCTTCTGCTTGCGTGTAGTCATGCTAGACCCTGCTGAAAAGATGAGTGGTTCTGGAACTCCTCAGTCTATGAGACTTACTAAGAACATCGAACTTGGAAGAATATCTGGGCGTTTACACTACGGTATTGTTATTGCATTAGTGCTTGCTATCATCGTTTACATCTTGATGTGGAAAACCAGTTTTGGTTACAAGATGAGAGCAAGCGGCAGTGGTGCTAGAGCTGCACGCTATGGTGGTATCAGCGTAACATGGTATTTAGCACTTGCTATGGTAATAAGTGGTGCGTTTGCAGGGCTTGCTGGTGGTATTGAGATTGCAGGTGTACACAGAAGAGCTATTGAAGGCGTTACAAACAACTACGGCTTCTCAGCAGTCGTTGTTGCGCTCTTTGGAGGATTGCATCCACTTGGTATTGTTCCAGCTTCTTTCTTCTTTGCGCTTTTGATCTATGGTTCAACTCTTGCTCCTCGTGCTGTTAACGTCCCTGCTAACATCGTTCAAGTAATGCAAGGCTTGATCATCATCGTTATCGTTACAACTCAGATGGTTCTTTCTAACAAATACCTTGAGGAGAAGGTTTATCACTTCTTTTCAGCAAGAGCTAAGAAGGAGGCTAAATAATGGAATTCATCATTAACATTTTAGCAATGACTATCCCGTTTGCAGTAGCATTGCTCCTGGCCTCCATCGGAGAGATGTTCAACCAAAGAGCAGGCATCTTTAACCTCGGATGTGAAGGTATCATGGCAATGGGTGCGTTTATCGGTATGCTCATCCCATTCACAATTGGTCAAGGTGCAAACGTTAGCCAAGGTTGGAACGTATTAGGGCTATTGCTTGCAGGCGTTATAGGAGCCCTTTTAGGCTTATTCTTTGGCATTATCGTAGTCACATTCCGTGCGCCTCAGGGTATTGCAGGTATCGGACTTCAAATGTTTGGAGTAGGAACAGCTGGTACACTCTTTAGACACTTTGTTGGTGGTACTCAGTCAATCCCTGGCATCCCTAACTGGGATATCCCATTACTTTCCAAAATCCCTATCATTGGCGAGATTCTATTCAGTCACAACATCGTTACATATCTTGCATATCTATTTGTACCTCTTGCTTGGTATATTCTCTTTAAAACTCCTTGGGGACTTAAAGTTAGGTCGGTAGGTACATATCCACGTGCTGCAGATACTATGGGTATCAATGTAAATAAGACTCGTTTTGAAGCATTGGCACTAGGAGGAGCTCTTGCAGGCCTTGCAGGTGCATACCTTTCTCTTTGCCAAGCAAAGATGTTCTCTGATGAACTTATCGCAGGCAGAGGATTTATCGCAGTAGCACTTGTTTATTTTGGCCACTGGCACCCTGTAAGGATAATGTTAGGTGCATTATTGTTCTCACTTGCACAGACTATCCAGTACAACGTACAAGGACTTGGTCTTGCACTTCCATATGAGTTCTTCGTAATGCTTCCTTATGTAGTAGTAATCGTTGTTCTCTCATTTACATCACGTAATCAGAAGACTGCTCCAACTGCACTTGGAAAGCCGTTTAATAGAGAAATCAGAACCTAATAAGCTCCGGCCTTATTTATGACTGCTTGTTTCTTCGTGAGGCAAGCAGTTTTTAAGTTAAATATCCGGCTTCTGACTCATGCCTTGAGAGCTGTAATAGGCACAACAAATACCCCATCTTCCCTCTGATAGGCCGCTCTAGTCAGTCCACATATAATGCATAATACATCTGGGGCTTTCTCGGGATTTTCCTTTTTGATCTCATCACGAAGTTTAATCAAGGACTTTGCTGCACTATCTATCTGATGTGCACCGAGCTTTATCTCTAAGGCGCACCATCTTCCGTCATTGAGTTCAATGACAGCATCTATTTCCCTATCCTTATAATCTTGATAATGGAACAGTCTAGCATCGAAGCTCTCGCAATATATCCTAAGGTCTCTTTCGCATAATGCCTCGAAAAGAAAGCCTAACGTTTCAAGATCACTTAAAAGCGAATTTCTAGTAGCCCCTAGAAGAGAGACTGCAATTGATGGATCTACAAAATGTCTCTTTACCGCCTGTTTTACTCTTATTGAAGAGCGCAAGCTTATGTCAAATGGAGGCTGATTGTCCAGTAGATACAGCTTATCCAACACCTCCAGATAGTCATCCATCGTCTTCGCATCGATTTCTTCTCCACCGTGCCCACTCATATCAGCTCTAATTTTCCTGTTTGATACTGTAGTACTCTCATTTCTTGCCAGTGACTTCATCAGTCGTCTCATCTTCTCAGGGTTTCGCCTATGCCCATCTAGAGAGCATATGTCTTTTGCGAGAACTTGCTCGATATATGATGATGTAATTGCTGTTGCATCTTGAGCCGACATGCCGATAGCTTGGGGCCAGCCTCCTCTTATTATCAAGTCTATGAGAACTTTAAGATCAACTTCTTCGGTTGCCATACTCTCCAACTTTCCATGGCATACATCGAAAAGGGATATTTTCCCAGATGAATCGCCAGATTCATAGAGAGACATTGGCCTCATTCTAAGGCGTGCTATCCTTCCAGCTCCACTATGAAGAAATCCCTCTCTAGGTGGGGTGGCAGATCCTGTCAATATAAACATTCCCTTTGAGCCAGCTTCGTCTACCTTAAATCTTACACCGTCCCATAGTCCTGGTACCTCTTGCCACTCATCTATGAGTCTAGGATACTCTCCCTCAAGTACAAGAGATGGAGAAAGCCTTGAAAGCTCTCTGTTCTGAAAGTTCCCGGATGGATCTGCAAGGTATAGAGCACTCTTACTATGGTATGCACCAGACCATGTCTTTCCGCACCATTTTGGTCCCTCGATTAATATAGCACCGAAAATCCCTAGATAACGCTTTATCTTATTGTCAATAATCCTAGACTTGTAGTTTTCTCTATTCATAAAATTCTCTATATTTGCTATTAAAATTCCCAAACTTTATTAATTATTATTCCTATATTTTTATAATAATAATTCCATCATTTTTATAATAATATGAAGTTCGGATTATCGCAATCCATTTTCGAGTTCCGCAAATATAATGTTGTTTGGTCCTAGACAATATGGAAAGACTCTTTGCAGAAAGCATTGAGAATATCATGTCAACAGAAATTGAGATAATGTGTTGAGCTAAATGTCTACTAAATTGATTTTTGTTTGTACGCAATTATAACCTGAATGTTCTATGCTAGAAGAATGAATGCACCTTTTCTTTTCAATACAACAGAGCAAGATCTTCCATATATTCTTTTTTATGACTATGGAGAGCAAGTTGTTCCTACTCATTGGCATAAAGAAATTGAGATAGTCTTCTCGTTGAAAGGCAAAGCAAGAATACTAGTCAATGATAAGATGCATTAATCTCCAGAGCCTATGATGCAAAAGCAGAACGAGATGCAAAGGCAGCTCAACGCTGTGATTACATTGCCTTAATAATAGTAGCTCTAGCTCTTGCCCTAATCATCGCAACAAGACAGATTTTCTGATCATTTGATGAAATCAGCTCTGCACTCTCCATCTATAATTAGGAATAATTTGGGTGGAGTTAAGAGCTTGTCAACAAGTTATTTAGAGAAAGGAAATCTTCTAGGAAAAATTGAGGTGTTACAAATATAAATATTTATTATATAAGCATTTATCGTTTACAGAAGCTAATGAGTAGTATATAATACTTATATGAATAATACTGCTAGCTACTCACTGGAAATCAAGGATGAATATAGATGTTTTTATGGTACATACGACATCTATCAAGACGCTGTGTCCTTCCTTATCAAAGCAGTTAATGCAGAGTATGATGAGATAAAAGCTGTTAAAGATTCAAATAAGAGACAGGCTATAATAGAAAAGCTTGTACATGGCACCTCTAAAAGAGAAGCTAGATATAAAGCTTTCGATAAAAAGTTCTTTAAGTTCCCATCATACCTTAGACGAAGTGCTATCAATGCAGCCATTGGAGCTGTGTCTAGCTATCGCTCTAACCTTGCAAATTGGGAAGCTTCTGACAAAAGCCATAAGAGACCAAGACTAAAGGTCAACCGTAATGAGATGCCAGCATTTTACAAGGGGAACATGTTTCAGCTTGTAGATGATGAGTATTATCAATGCAGGATCAAGCTCTTCATCGATAATGACTGGGATTGGAAGTTATTGAGATTCAGAAAGACTGACATCGACTACCTGGAAAAGAAAGGTCTTAAGCTAGATGGCACAATGTGTCCAAAACTTCAGAAGAAGGGTAAGCGTTTTGCTCTTCGTTTTACATTTCAGGATAGTGTTCAATTAGCAGATACCAAAGAGCGCATACTCTCTTGCGATATAGGGATAAACAACGCAGCTGTTGTTTCAGTGATGGAAGAAGACGGTACTG
>CAKQTE010000075.1 GCA_934276485.1 uncultured Spirochaetales bacterium
CGAAGTGCATAGTGTCATTTATCGACAACCATTGTTTCGATGTTGATGGAAGGATGTTCTTCAGGGTAACTGAAGATGGACGCCCTGTTGTAAAGAGACTGAGATATTTCTTCTCTGAATGCTTTGCAATAATTGGATACACAGAGTATGCCATAGCTACCAATGATGCTAGCTATGCCGAAAAAGCATTCAATCTATATAACAATGTAAACAAGTGGATTGAGGAAGGTGTGTATGTTCCTAAGATGAACCCAGAGACAAGAGAGTATAAGTCATTTGCATCCCCAATGATCATGATCAATGTTCTCTCAAATCTCAGAACAGCCTTCCCTGATAAAGCAGATTGGATTACTCTTGAGATAAGGGATAAGATTGCAACCATAGAAAGATACAACTACAAGGAAGAACTGAAGGCAGTTCTTGAGGATGTAAACATAGATGGTACTGCTAGTCTCGATCACTTCGAGGGTAGAATAATCAATCCAGGACATGCAATAGAAGGATCATGGTTCATTCTTGATGAAGCAATCTATGAAGATGATGCTCACTATCGACAAATGGCATTGAAGATTCTTGATTGGATGTGGGACATCGGTTGGGACAGTGAGTATGGTGGTGGAATAATCCAATACAGGGATGTGCTTGGAAAGAGCCTATCGGAATATCATCAGGATATGAAGTTCTGGTGGCCACAATGCGAAACTGTCATTGCAAACCTGATGGCATATCAAGTAACTGGAGACAAGAAATATCTAGATAGATTCCTTCTTATTGATGAGTATATAAACAAGCACTTTGTTGATCCTGAATATGGCGAATGGTTTGGATACCTCCATAGGGACAACACGCTTGCGACTAGCATCAAGGGCAATATCTACAAAGGACCATTCCATATTCCTAGAATGTATATGAAGTGCATTGAGATTATGGATGAGATGCTAGATAACTGACAAATCCACAATAAGACTAGAGCCTGAAAACAACACTAAGGCTTCCTGCTTCACAACTAAAGAGATGGATTAAGGAGGAATTCAAACAATGAAAATATTAATCACTGGAGCTAAAGGCTTCGTAGGCCGAAACCTTACAGAAAACCTAAAGACCATCATGGATGGCAGAAACAAGTGCTATCCAGAATTATCTATCGATAAGATATGGGAATATGATATTGATACTGATAAATCTGTATTGGAAGAAGCATGCAAGGATGCAGATTTCGTATTTAATCTTGCAGGTGTAAATAGACCAAAAGATCCTAAAGAATTCATGGAAGGAAACTTTGGATTTGCATCTCAACTTCTAGATACATTACAGAAATATAACAACACCTGCCCTATTATGCTTTCTTCTTCAATACAAGCAACTCTAGCAGGAAGATTCGCTAACAGTGAGTATGGAATCAGCAAGAAAGCTGGAGAAGATTTATTCTTTGATTATTCAAAGAAAACAGGTGCAAAGGTTCTTGTATATAGATTCCCTAACCTATTTGGTAAATGGTGTAGACCGAACTACAACTCTGCTGTAGCAACATTCTGCAATAATATTGCAAATGATTTACCAATCACAGTTAATGATCCATCTGTCGAACTAGAGCTACTATATATTGATGATTTGATTGATGAAATGATCAATGCACTTCTTTCAAAAGAACATCATTGTGAATTTGATGGTGTTAATACAGTATTAAAAGAAGATGGAAGATTTGCCACAGCACCAATAACACATAAAGTAACATTGGGTGAGATTGTAGACCTACTATATACATTCAAGAAACAACCTCAGACATTAGTAATGCCTGAAATTCCTAATAATAGCTTTGCTAAGAAACTATATTCTACATATCTATCATATCTACCTAAAGAGAAAACAATCTTCCCCTTAAAGATGAATGTTGATCAACGTGGTAGCTTTACAGAACTATTGAAAACAAAGAACTGTGGACAGTTCTCTGTTAATATCAGCAAACCAGGAATTACAAAAGGCCAACATTGGCACAACACAAAATGGGAGTTCTTCATTGTCGTATCAGGACATGGCCTCATACAAGAACGAAAGATTGGATCTGATGAAATAATGGAATTTGAAGTATCAGGAGATAAAATAGAAGCAATACATATGCTTCCAGGATACACCCATAACGTTATCAATCTATCTGATACAGAAGATCTTGTAACTGTAATGTGGGCTAATGAGGAATTCAATCCAAATAAACCAGATACTTTCTTCGAACCAGTCTAGGGAAAAATATGAGAGCCCTCGTTGAGGGCTCTAACTATCTAGTAGTTTGTAACATCTAAAACTTTAAATTATTTCAACTTCATGTTATCCTGGTTTTAGATTAAAATTAGGAGGCATAGTTATGTCAAAATATAGAAAACTTTCAATATTTTTAAATGAAAGAGAGCGCAAAGCGTTAACTGATGTTGTTCGCAAAGGAATAAG
>CAKQTE010000076.1 GCA_934276485.1 uncultured Spirochaetales bacterium
CCATTCTCCCATTTAGCTTCAACGAGAGAACAATAATAGCCTTCTTTTCCATTCTTATTATCTGGCACTACCTTAAGAAACATAGTTTCACTATACCATAAATAACATAAAAAATATATGTAATATAATAGATTATTAAATTATTGACTATACTAGTTATTTCTCATAAGTAGAAGACAGACGGCTAAATTAAAACCACCTAAACGGTGGTTCAGATGAAAACATGATGATTTGTAGGAAGTTTTAACCGCACAGGTCGAATTATTGTATGCTTTCAAGCCATATAAACTATCATAAATACTGCAGTGTATTAATTCCGAAAATACAGTAATTACTTATTGATACATTTTCAAAGAGCCATTGGATGCCTCTCGATTCGTGACAAGATATTTATATCTTGAAAAAGCATCGCTGGTTGATATTGTTTTCTTTTAAATAAAGCCCAAAAAGACAGTTCTTGCTCATTAGGCTTTAACAGTCTTTCTAGATACGAAATAATCTTGTTCTGTGCAACTTTAGCATCAAACCAAGCCCCTCTATGTAGAACTGGAATTAAATCAGTTTTGATGCGTTGTTGAGTTACAGATACAATTCGTTCAAAGTCAAATTGTTCTGGTACAAAGTCTGAACCAATCGCACTATAAAACATAACACACTTTTTCAACAAAGGCTTTTGTGCTTCATCGAAAAAATCATTCTCTATCATTGTATGTATATCATAAAGATCTCTAGGTGCTGCACGATTTAGAAGTACAACGATTTTTGATCCATATATTTCCAATGGATTAACAATCAAAACAGAAAATCTCGACCAAGACATGGCAGAGTAACAGGTCTACGTTCAAGCTCTAGCACATGACATCGAAGCATATAGTTAATTTCTATTTTAATGTTATCGAGCATACCTCCTGCATTTTGGTATTCATAAACAAATGAATCTAAAGCATGATACATTTTTGATTTGCTACTTAAGTGATATCCTGTAGAAAGCATATACTTACTAATTCGATTTGTGATTTGATTCCTTTTTGCAAGCATTTCCTCTCGTGATACATTCTCAGTAAAATCCAAATCTATATCTACTGACAATCGAGGTAAGTTAAAGATTGCTAAATTTATTGCCGTACCTCCTTTTAGGGCAAGAGTCTTTGATAGCAATGTGACATTTTCGAAAAAACACAGCACATCAGCAAGTCTACATACCTTTTCGAATGTATCTCGAACAAATCCAAATTCGCGAGCTCTTTCACCTAAAGTCAATCTATCATATTGCATCATAATCAGAAACTCCTTTATCAATCACATGCATAAGATCTCTTGGTGCATACAGCTTCCACTCTGCATTCAATACTAGTCCTTGCTTTTCTCTTGTTAATTGACGTACTCCAACGGCTGAAGCCTGTTGGATTCTGGCCCTGCAAGCGATGAATGCACCCGAAGGCGTCTTACTTCATCTTGAACCTCTGAGGCCCGTCCAGCCTCAGCCTTTATAGAGGCCTAAACCTCTTCTAATTTTTAAGCATCCTTAATCCTTCGTTCTTCAGATTGACTGCTGCATTTTCGTCCCTGTCCATTTCCAAAGAACAGGCTTCGCATTTGAAGGTCCTCTTTCTGAGGTCCTTCATCTCATGATTCAGTGCACCACAGCGTGAGCAGACCTGTGAGGATGGATAGAATCTATCAATCCTTTCGATTACGGTTCCATGCTTTAGGGCTATCCACTCAAGGATCCTGACGAACTCTGAATATGCATAATCGTTGACCTTGCGTCCCCATAGCCTTGCCATGCCCTTGATGTTCAGATCCTCAATTACGATGACACTGTAGGCAGAGCATAGC
>CAKQTE010000077.1 GCA_934276485.1 uncultured Spirochaetales bacterium
AGCGCTGCCTATAGGAACAATACCCTTAGATTATGGATACAGGAACGTGATGTTTCTATGGATTTAACGCGATACGGTAGAAAGGTAAAAACAAGTTTAGTAGCTTAAGTCATCCGCACAGGTCGAATTTTTTAGCCATAAAATCTTTCCGTTTAAAAAGAAATCTACCATTTCTGGATGCTGAGCATGCCGAAACTTTATGTAATATTTCTTAAAAAAGTGAAATCAAATATTAAATAAGTAAAATTTACCGCATCTTTCATGTGCCTCAAAATTACAAATGAGGTATAAAAGGATGACCAAGAAAAAAGCTCAGCTTGCGAGGAAGAGTACACCATATCTTCTTATCGCACCAATCGTGATTTTGTTCACATGCCTTCTAATATATCCTTTAGGCAATGTCTTTTATTTAAGCTTCCAGAATAGACTACTTTCCAGACCTAAACTTGATGGTTTTGTTGGCTTTGCCAATTACATCAAACTATTCAAAGAAGATCCTGTTTTCTGGGAATCTTTATATAATTCACTACGCTGGGTAATAACAGAAGTTGGGCTTCAGCTGATTCTTGGAATGGCTACAGCTCTAATTCTCAAGCAAAAATTCAAAGGATGTGGATTCTTCAGAGCAGTTCTATTTCTCCCTTGGGCCCTTTCTGGAGTTCTTGTTTCAATGCTTTGGTCAATGATGTACTTCGAAAATGTTGGAGTTCTGAATGACATATTACAGCGCCTTGGAATCATAAATAAAGCAATAGCCTGGACAGGAAATCCCAATACAGCATTCTGGTCAGTTGTAATAGCTGAACTATGGAGAGGCATTCCATTCTTTGCAATAATGGTTCTAGCATCACTGCAGTCAATACCAGACGAACTATATGAAGCATGTCGCGTTGATGGCGGTGGACCATTAATGGGATTTCGACATATCACATTCCCATACATCAAGGAAACAGTAGTACTCACAACACTTCTACGTGTAGTTTGGGAATTCAACAGCGTAGACTTGATCCTAAATCTTACAAATGGCGGTCCTATACATAAAACAACAACACTCTCTGTTTACATGGCCAATACAGCTAGACGAGACGGAGACTTTGGATACGGCAGCTCAATTGCAGTCATATCATTCTTCATCCTTCTGATATTTGCATTCTTATATCTAAAGATGAGTAAATTCGGTAGCGAGGAGGATAATGTATGATGACTGAATTGAAAAAGAAGCAGATCAAAAGATGGCTTTGTATCTATATCCCACTAGGTATTGCAACCATATGGACGCTATTTCCTTTATATTGGACTCTTGTAACATCCTTTAAAACTGCAGGACAAATTGTTGCAAAACCCATAACCTATATTCCACACCCATTTGTATTTGAAAACTATGCAAAAGCATGGAGTGTAGGTGGTTTCTCAAAGTATTTTGTCAACAGTGTATTTGTGTCCCTTGTTAGTATGATCTTTACAGTTGTCTTCTCAACAATGGGTGGATATGCAATGGCTAGATATAAGTTCAAAGGAAAGCTTCCTTTCATGCTTCTTCTGCTATGTACCCAGTTCATACCAACAGCAATGCTCATCATCCCATTGTTCCAGATATACAACAAGATTCATCTGATCAATTCTCATTGGTCCTTGATAATCACGTATACAACATTTCATATTCCATTTAATGCAATGTTAATGAGCACGTTCATAAAAGGAATTCCGTATTCCCTAGAAGAAGCAGCCAGAGTCGATGGATGCTCGGGCAAACAAGCATTCATCCACGTATTGCTTCCAGTTCTTCTACCAGGACTTGCTGCAATATCAGCATATGCATTCATAAGCAGCTGGAACGAATATCTTTATGCTCTTATGTTCGTGACTTCAAGTCGCAAATATACGCTTCCTATAGGACTAAGTATGATGATTGGAGAATACAGCATCAACTATGGTCAACTTACAGCAGGAAGTGTAATAGCTCTAGGACCTGTCGTACTTCTATTTATGTACGTTCAGAAATATATGGTTTCCGGACTAAGTGCCGGTGCCGTGAAAGGTTGATTTTCATACAATAATCAAAGGAGGAGATGTATGAGAAAAGTATTTATATCTGCAATGGTATTGCTCGTAATGTGCACAATGCTGTTTGCTCAAGGACAGTCGGAAAAGATCCAACTAACATTCTGGGATGAGAATGCAGGTGAAACAAGAACCCCGTATTATCAGAAACTGATAAACGATTTCAACGCATCCCAAAATCGAATTGAAGTAATATATGAAGGCATTCCATCATCTTCTGCAAAAGAAAAGTATGATGTTGCAATCGCTACAAACACTACTCCAGATATTGGTCACTGCAATGCAGCTTGGGGCTCAAATTGGCTCGCTCAAGAATGTTTAATTCCACTAGACAACTATTTTAATTCTTGGGACGAGGCAAAGGATATCAATCAGAACTATCTTCAGCTAAATAGAAATCTAGACCCAGAAGGAAGACTCTTTATGATTACAGACACTGTAGCAACACCTTTGATGTGGGTAAGACTAGATATGCTAAAGGCAAAGGGTCTTGATGTGCCTAGAACATGGGATGAATTCTTCAATGACGTTGAACTCCTCACAGATAAGAGCAAAGGCGTATACGGTTTCTCAATCAGAGGTGGTGGCGGTAATGTAGTTGAACTACAGCATGCTATGTATGCATACTCAGGAATCTCTGAATACTTTGACGAAAATGGCAACTGCACGCTAAACGCACCTGATCACGTAGAATTCTTGAAAAGATATGTCGCAATGTACAACAAGTATACAGCTGAAAGTGACATTACAAATGGATATAAAGAAATGGTAGCTGCTTTCGATGGTGGATCTGCTGCAATGATTTTCCACAATACAGGATCTAAAGCTGAGCATGCATCTGCATTGAAACCAGACCAGTATATGGCAGTTTCCTTCCCTATCTCAAAGAGAAACACATATACATATACAGCTGGTAGCCAAGGTGGATACTGTATCTTTGATACCTGTAAGTACCCAGATGAAGCTTGGGAATTCATTAGCTTCATGCTATCAGCATCATCCAACAGTTATTTCAATGAGATGATTGGACAGGTTCCAATGAACAACAAGGTTCTTGATGAAGATTGGGTGAAGAATAGCCAGTGTACTAGCGAAGCATTGTCCACTCTAGCAGATTCTAAGTGTCTTCTCGTATCACAGCCAAAGTATCTACCTGAGTATTCTCAGATCATGAACACTCAGATGCCTCCTCTATTCCAGGCAGTTCTTGCTGGAGAGATGAGCGTAGAATCTTTCCTTGATACATGGGCAAATGCATTCAATGCTGCCTATAAAGCATATAACGCAAAATAAGAGAATTTGAGCACTGGATGTGCAAACATCCAGTGCATATCATAAATGCATATGAATAAGAATAAAAAGAAATTACACATAACATTTCAAATGATGATTACATGCGTTTTCATGCCTGTTATGCTTTTTATTGTTATTCTTACAAGTTTCTTATCATTCAGGTTCGTGGAAAGAGATCAGGAACAACTTCTGATAAGTAATACAGATAATGCTGTAAAGCTTACCCTGGATTTTCTGAATTCAAGACTATATAACACAGTTGCTGCAATTATGAACATACAAAATTCCTCTGCCATAAGCTCTGTAATATCAGAGATAGATAACGAGGAATCAATTAGCCCTTCTTCGTACGTAGAAATGCAAAACATGCTTTCTGCCTCATTTGCAAAAAACTATTCTTATCTAAGTTCATTAGCTGTATATTTCAAAGACAACAATGACATTTTCTACAATAGTTTCTATCCAATTTCAAATATACAAATCAAGAATTGGCCTGAAATCAAAGAAGGAAGTTATTCTCTGCGATGGATAGGACCAGCAGAAGAAAGCCCTATCATGCAAAATGGGACAATTCATAGCGGACCTAGCCTATGCCTATATAGCAAAAGCCGAAAAGGTACTGAATATGTTATTGTTTTGGATATCGATCAACTACTTATAGATAATGCAGTTCACAATCTTTATGAAAATATTGCTGACGCTGTTGTTATAATTGATAAAGACAATATAGCGCCATATGGCAATGATGATATAAAGCAGTATTTAGAACTATTGTCTTCCGTGACAAACACTCTAGATAGTTCTGGAGTCATCCATAACAATGACAGCATTGTGATATTTGATTCAATACCACTCAATAACTGGAAGATTGCTGTATGTATTGATAAGCATTCTGTTCTTCAAAGCCTTGATGCCATGAGAAACATGACAATAACCATGGTTCTTCTCTGTTCCACGCTTTCTATTGGAATTGCGATTCTTTTTGGATGGCTTATTTCAAAGCCTCTCAATGCTTTTGCTCAGAAAGTGCAAAATCTAGATGTAGATAATCTTCAAAGTGATAGTTTCTCAGACATTTCTTCAATCTCTCCAGAGATAAACATACTTGCAGAGAATATGGAAAACCTAACAGATAGAGTCAGGAATCTAATTGAAGATACTGAGAAGAAACAAGCTGAAAATGCAAGGATGCAAAATAGTCTTCTTCTTGCTCAGATCAACCCACATTTCCTATACAACACACTGTATGCAATAGCTCAAGAGTGTGAGATGGGAGCAAATAAGGAAGCCGAGGAAATGCTATATGATCTTTCATCATTTTTCCGAATAGGTCTTAACTCAGGAAAAGAACTTCTTACAATTGAAGAAGAATGCATTCATGTTGAAAGCTATCTGAAGATCATCAAGAGAAGTTTCCCTTATAACCTCTCCTACTCCATATCAATTGATCCCAAAATAAATGATTTCCCTATTCCTAAGATGACACTACAACCAATTGTTGAAAATTGCTTCAAACATGGATTAAGGAATAAACGCTCAGATGGTCATATTTCCATTCTGGCAGAAGGAAACCTGGATGGTGTACGCATCAAGATATCAGATGATGGATGTGGAATGAACCCAGAAGAGCTAAATGCCCTCAATGAACAAATCGCTTCTGGGCATATCAAGGAAAGAGGCTTTGGAATGATCAATGTAAGCCAGCGCTTGCAATACTATTTTGGAGATGATTGTTCACTAATGGTTATGAGCATAAAAGGAAAAGGTACCGATATTGTAATTGAGATAAAGAATAAAAAAGGAGAAATAAACAATGAAGGAAATTGATATAAAGGAAGTCTTTTCGCTTGATCTAGGATCAGGAGCAGGGCAATTCAAGGTAATGCCAGCGAAGCTTGGTGGTGGCAAAAGAGGATTTGTTGCATTCTATGCAGCATGCTATGACGTAGACGTCCACTATAGTATGTTTGTTTATCCAACAGATTGTCTTCATGGAATCGCATTTGATGAAAAAGGCAATGTCCTATGGAAAACAGAGCTTGGTATATGTCCAAGTGCCGCTCTTTATTGCTTTACTCTCATCGACATGGATGGCGATGGCCAAGATGAGATTTATATAGTCAACAATACAGATCCAGAACATCCCTTATGGATAGAAGCTTTTGTACTGGAAAAGCGTAATGTTCTAACAGGAGAAGTAGAAGGTCAATGGAAATGGCCTAATTATGGGGGAATCGAAAGATCCATGTGGTATTTTCGCAATCACGTCTTTGCTGGCTATGATAATGGAAAAGCTGTGCTAGTAACTGCACAAGGTACATATGCTGATATGTATTTCCAAGCTTATGACAAAGACATGAACAAGAAATGGGAGAAAACAATAAAGAAAGAGGATAAAGGAGCAAGAGGTTCCCACTCATTTCCTATTGTTGATATCAATCAAGATGGCATCGATGAAGTATTGTGGGGTGAACGTTGTATTTCCCTACACGACGGTTCTGAGTTATTCTGCATTGAAAAAGATACTTGGTCTGGACACTCTGATATGTGTCAACCAGTCTGGGACAGCAAAAACAATCGATGGCTTATATATATAAACAGAGAGTCTGATGAACATATTGGCCCTAGAATTGGCATGTATGATTGTACAGGAAAGGCTGTCTGGACAGCTGTAGATTGGGGACATATACATAAAGGCTGGGTTGGCAGAATAGGAAAGAAAGGCGAACTTATAGCAAATGGCATGAGAATAACAGGACAGACAAAAGATGCTGTGGGCAGATACTATACGGGAATTACAGAGTTCGTCTTTGATGCTTTTAGCGGAAAACCTATCGAACTTGGTTACAGCTTATTTGATACTGCTCCTATCGATATCGATGGAGATGGAATGCACGAAATACTTCGTGGCGTTGCCTCTGGCGACACAGTCTTAATTGATAGAGACGGCAAAGAAATATTCCACTTCGGTGGTAAAGTTGCTATGAATTCAAAGATTCTTGATATGCCAGGCGAACAAGTAATGATCTATTATCCAGAAGGAATTGTAAAAGTATTTAGGGATATAAACGCTGAAGATTCAGAGGTTGCTCTTCATAGATATAGTCTACCCTTCTATCAGAGGAACCAATATGCTCGCAATATCGAGAATAATATTTGCATGCTAGGAGGAGTATGATGAAACTTCTAATTGCAGAAGATGATTCAATTATCCTAAAAGGCCTTGTACATAACACGGACTGGGCAAGCTGCGGCATTTCAAGTATAGAAACCGCAACAGATGGAGAGATTGCTCTAGAAAAGCTTGAAACATTTTCTGCAGATATCCTAATAACAGATATCAACATGCCATTCATGGATGGGCTTGAGCTAACGAAAAAGCCAAGGAGCTATATCCCGATCTCATTGTCATAATTCTCACCGGTTATGACACCTTTGATTATGCAAAGAAAGCATTACAGCTGGGCGTACTTGATTATCTAATGAAGCCTGTACTTCCTAAAGATCTTACAGCATGTATAAATAAAGCAACTCAGCTTGTGGCAGAAAAACGCAAGACAGCAAATCTAATGGAGAAAGGGACAGAACTACTACGCACGAACTTCCTCGAACGACTGTTTCTACATGGTTCTGATGAATCAATTCATGAAAACTTGAAGAGATTCAATATTGAAATCAAAGAAGGTCCATATATTGCAGCAATCGCAAGAATTGAAGATTACGAAAATGGATTGGGATTCTCTCTAGACTCAGAAGAAATGAGCTTTAAATTGCTTGAATATTGCGAGGATAATCTTTGTTGCAATGGAATTGCTTGGCTTCATAATGGTGAATATATCCATATGATCATTCAATCTGAAGTTGCTGAAAGATTTCTTCCTTCTCTTGTTTCCTATGCATCAAATTCTGCAGGAACAAGTTTAGTAGTAAGTGTTGGACAAGATGCTATCAGCATCAATAATATAAATGAATCTGCAACAGAAGCACTTGATCTTCAACGGAACTTGGGAATCTTCACGCATGGAGCTATAATATCAAAAGATTCATTAAAAGACCTAGCAATTGACCAAGACGCAATATCTGACTTAATAAAGCATCTCGAGTTTTCTATTCAAGAAGGCAAGAATGATGATTGTATTCTTATCCTTTCCTCTTTGATTGCATCTTCTTCCACAGATAGTCTTTCTGGAAATCTTATTTTGACAATATTCCATGTTTGCAATGTCGTCAAAACATTGATAGACCAAAATATCATAAAAGAAAGTGACTACAATTCAGATAGCCTACTTATGGAATTTTATTCAATCAAAACAGTTAAGCTCCAGGAGGAATATCTAAAACAACTACTTGATGATTTATGCAATAGAATTTCAGATTCTGCTTCGTCAGATCCAATAAACACAAAGATAATTGACTACCTTTCTCGAAATTACAAAGATCCAATGATATCTCTTACAACTCTTGCAGATTACATGGAAATGTCTCCTGTTTATCTTTGTTCAATCTTCAAGAAGAAAAACGGAGTGTCTTTCTCTCAATATTTGACAGACCTTCGTTTTACAAAAGCCTGTCAATTATTACAAGCAACAACATTGAAGAACTACGAAATCTCATCAGAGGTTGGAATTACAAACGCTCAATACTTTTGTTCTAGATTCAAGAAGATGTATGGATGCACACCTCAAGAGTACAGAGAATCAAATTAGTTTTGCCGGCTAAATGGGTCCTCAAAAGAGCCCGCTCCAGGTCAATCATCTGGTACAGGCTATAGGCAATGCTTGTGTCGATCGCCTGATTGCCGCGAGATACTACAAGACAAAGATAAGCAAGGTGATTGCGGATGGGAAGGAACAACAGTTCATAAAGCACATCCTCTCTGTTCCTTGCCTCATCATCGATGAGGTTGGATACTGCAAGAGCATGGGCCAGCAGGCTTCCAACGTTCTATTCCAGATTCTTGATGCACGATACGATAAGCATGTTGGATGCACAGTCTCCACAAGCAACGAGATACCTTCCGAATGGAGAGATATTCGTAGATCCTCTGCTTGCCAGATCAGCGCTGGATAGAATAATGGATGCGGTTGCAGAGCCAATTGTTGGCGTGAACGTCTCATACCCAAACGTGATTCTCACTCCATATTGCTGCAATGAGGATTTATGATAACTAGCCGAGAAAGCCTAAAGAACTATCTTTAAAGCGCTGGAGATTGACTATGTTTGGAAGGGAGAAAAAGTATCTTTTGATACCAAGATTGAAGAGGAGGAGTAACCGGTCCTAGAGGAGTAACCTAGGACCTAGCTATAAAATGTTGGGGATTTGGGGCAGAATGCCTTTTTTTCTCAAGATAACAAACATCAAAAAAGGCGAATATTTTCAGATATACATCAGAAAATACAAGAGGGATAGCTATTGCAATTGATGATTGTTGCTGACTTTCCCTTATATTCTTAAGATGAATTTTTCTTCTTTTGGAGTATAATTTGGAATATCATGAAAATTGATTAAGTTTACTCCATTTATCTCTCCTGTCTCTCCAGCATATATGAGATTTTTGCTTAATATCCTCATATCAGTTTTGGATTGAAAGCTTTTCATAACATCAAAGAAAGATGAAGTTGAAACTTCTGCGCTTTTTATCTCATATAATGACAATCCTTCATTCCTTTCAATGATAAAATCAATCTCTTCACCTCTGCTATTCCTGAAGAAATAAAACGGGAGATTCTCACCTCTCGAAGTCCTGGATTTTACTGCTTCCATAATTGCAAGATTTTCAAATATATTACCTCTAAGAGGATCTCTAAGCATTTGATTGGGAGTTGTAATTCCTAATAACGCAGCTAGTAATCCTGTATCGACAAAATATATCTTTGGCGTTTTGACAGCCCTTGATATTCTATTCTTTTGCCATGGCTGGAGGATATATATGATGTATGAAGCTTCCAATATAGAAATCCAATGCTTGATTGTTGTGCTACTAACACCCACATCATTAGAAAGTCCTGAATAATCAACCAATTGACCAACTCTCCCTGCAAGAGCCCTCAGAAAAACTTCAAATCTGTTTTTGTCTTTTACTATACTTTCCGAGACAACATCTCTTTCTACATAAGTGGATATATAGTTCGAACAGTAATCGTATGGAGAAACTCCGTCGTTATTAAATAGATATGGCATAAACCCAGAAATCAGCTGTGTATCTCTATCCAACACTATTCCTGTAGCTTTTAATTCCTTCATGGATAATGGATACATAGTCAATATCCCAGTTCTTCCAGCAAGGGATTCCGAGACAGATGTTAAAAGCTTCACCTGGGAACTTCCTGAGAGAATATACATGCCTTTCTTATCTGATAAATCTATTCGAACTTTTACAGTACTTAAAATTGATGGAACTCTTTGTACTTCATCAATAATCACTGGCTCTGGATATCTTTTAAAGAACTCATAAGGATCTGCCTCTGCTAGATTACGAGCATTGTAGTCATCTAAATCTACATAAGAATAATTGGGAAACAACTCCTTTAAAAGTGTTGTCTTTCCGCACTGGCGTGGACCTTGGATTGTTAGTGAAGGATATAATTCCAGGTTTTCTAGGATTGCTTTTTCTATATCACGCTTAATAAATTCTTTCATAGTATAAGGATATTATTAATATAAACAATTTTCAAGTATAACTTTAGATTTGTTCATCTAATAGCAATTATCTATAAACTTTCATTTTATATATGCTCTCAGAAAATTATTCCTTTCGGATTGCTCACCTGTGTACTATCCTAACAATATGAACGACAAACAAGCCTTATTTGAACTTAATGGGAAAATGCCTCCGCTTAAATATGCATTTCCAATGGCATTACAACATTTAGTGGCCATGATTGTAGGATGTGTGACTCCTTCTATCATCATAAGTAACATGGCACTCTTAAGTCCTGATCAGAGCGTGCTCCTTATTCAAACTTCGCTTATTTCTGCAGCCTTTGGCACTTTCTTAGAAGTGTTCTTAGGTGCAAAACTCCCAATGATAATGGGTGTTTCATTTGCATACCTAGCATCAATGCAAGCAATCGTAGAAGGCTTTGGGATTGCTGAAATCTTTGGCGCTCAGCTTTGTGGTGGCATCGCTGCTATCTTGATTGGATTCTATGCGCGTCGTATCAGAAAGCTATTTCCTCCTTTGATCACAGGAACCGTAGTCTTTACAATTGGCCTTTCTCTCTACCCTACAGCTATTACATATATGGCAGGTGGAAGTGGAAATCCTAACTTTGGCTCTTGGCAAAACTGGTTGATAGCTATCATCACACTCTTCATTGTTACGCTGTGTAACCACTTTGGAAAAGGACTACTGAAGCTTTCATCAATCCTAATTGGCATCATAGCTGGATACATCATAAGCATACCGTTCGGCATGGTAGACATTAGCAAAGTTAGCAATGCTGGAATCGTCTCGCTTCCACACTTTATGCCTTTTGGTATCAAATTTGAGTTCTCTGCTATCCTTTCTTTTGTTATCTTGTTCTCAATTAATGGTATTCAGGCAATCGGAGACTTATCAGCCACAACAATCGGAGGCTTGGATAGAGAACCTACAGGAGAAGAACTCAAACGTGGAATCATCACATATGGAGGCATGAATGTGATCTCAGCCCTCTTTGGAGGACTTCCAACAGCAACTTATTCCCAAAACGTTGGTATAGTTTCCTCTACTAAAGTTGTAAACCGTCGTGTCTTTGGCCTAACTGCTACAATGCTCTTAGTCGCAGGCTTGCTTCCAAAGTTCAGCGCTTTCTTAACTACGATACCACAATGTGTATTAGGAGGCGCTACAGTCTCTGTATTTGCATCGATTGCAATGACAGGCATGAAACTTGTTACTACTGAAGATATGAACTATCGAAACACTTCTATCGTTGGCTTATCAGCAGCTCTTGGCGTTGGCATTTCCCAAGTCACAGAAGCTCTCTCCCAATTTCCTGATTGGGTCACAATGGTATTTGCAAAGTCCCCAGTAGTAGTTGCTACTATAGTTGCAGTATTCCTAAACATCATACTTCCAAAAGACAAAAAGGAAGAATGAACAAAACTATCTTCGCTAATTTGATTCTCCTTTGGTTGTGATGTTACTCGGCAGTACAACACTTCCATAATGGAGAATCTTTTATTTACCGCTTACGCAATAAGCATTGCAACTCTTGCAGAGAACTTTCATCTCCTAGATTGAAGACATACTAGTCGCACCAAGAATGGGCCGCTCAAACGAACGACCCTTATTGTATTTCCATGGAATACAACTTAAATGCTATCGATGATTTCCTTGAGAGTAGAAGCATCATCCAGACTCTCGGATAGATTCTCGACCATCAATTCTCCGGTCTTGATTCCAGATGCACTTCCGTAGAAGTAAAGCTGATCTAGGTATTCTATTGCAGCTCTGATCTTTGTCCTCAATAGATATCCGGCCTTCTTTACAACAGGAAGCATGGTATCGGCATCAGTGCCTGAAATCCAATCGAACGCAGCCTCATGCAATGATATGATATCGGCAATGCTTCTTCTCAAATCATCCTCAGTAAGAGGTGTAAGCTCCTCAGCTCTCATGATTCTATCGGTTACACGCTCAAGGATCTTCTTCTCGGGATCGTCCTTTTCAAGCTCTCTGATGAATCCAAGATCCCCCCTACCATCAAGAACATCCTCAGCAAATGATGAAGAGAAAGCGAACACGGACATGACATTTTCAAGTCTTCCATCTGGAAACAGGAATGGCTCCATTCCGAGGTAAGCCTTCTTTCTGGACATCTTTGCAAGTCTTCCGATCAACTCTGCTTCATCAAAGAGAAGTACCCACCCCTTGCAGCCCATCAAGCCTAAGAGATGGGACATGAAGGAGAAATAGTCCATCATATGTCTGCTGAATATGAATTTTGATTCAAATTTCAGAGTTGTACCAAAGCATTTCTTATGGATTGCCTTGATGTTGACGGTAGAAACGTAATCACCTTCAAGATCCGTCTGCATCATGAAATGATCTTCAGCATCCTCGGCATTCATCCAATTCTCGAAGACATAGTAGAGTCTATCTGTCTCGAGATGCTCAAATGCAAACTTCAAGGCGTCCTTGCCCTTTTCACTTCCCTTTGTGAAGGTACCTTCAAAATTCCTGAATACACCAGGCTGAGATGAACCAGGAAGGTATGTATTCTGCATTACCTTGCTATATAGTACCTTGCTGTTTCCCAAAGGAGTCTCAAGGCTAAGAGGAAGGAATGTAACTGCCATCCCCCTGGAGGATGCAAGCTCGAAGATCGTATTGAGCATATGTGTCTTTCCTTCACCATAGCGACCGGAATAGATGATGGAATCTGATTTGCCATTTTCGATTACATCATCCAATCTATTTTCAACCTTGGAAATGAATTCTCCACGGGAAGAGGAGAAATATGCACCGACAGCTCTCGATGGTACTCCCGAGCGAAGTGCTTCTATCATATGTCTGGATTCGAAATCACTCATCTTCTTCCTCCTTTTCATCCTTTCCAAGCATCTCTTCCAAAAGAAGCAGTGGCAATGATACAGCTCCATTTCTACCTGTAAGCATGAGTCTCTCGGCAATCTCTCCTGTAACAGGTTCAGAACAGATTCCCTTGGACTTGAGGAATGCTGAATACTTTCCACTCATCTTCACGATAGCTTCCTTGGTCAGGTAATATGCATTGATATCATCCATATCAAGAAGAGTCCTGAAGAGATTCAATCTTTCAGAGATGATCTCATTCTGTATTCTCAACCACAGTGCCTGATATGACTTGAACCCCTTCCTGTCATCATCAAGCATTATGGAGTCAAATGCAAAGATCAAGAACAAACCCTTAAGAGAATCCACATCATCAATGAGCTCTCTGATGCTTTCATAGGAATCATCGCGTCTCTTCTTCGTATATCTGACAGGATTCAAGGTACTGTTGCTTATGAATACCTCGATATCATCGATCATGATGGCAAGTCCCGACTTACCGGAAAGAAGAATGAGAAGAGAAAGAGATCTGAGCATGTTCCTTGAGTTGAACTTTGTCAGCTTATAAGGAAGAAGTCCTATGGATCTAAGATCCCTGACCTTCAGCTCAGTGCTTCCCATGAGCCAATTCATGATGATCTCAGTTTCAACATCATCGCTCTCCGTAGTTCCAACCTTGTTGGATACAAGAAGTGAAAAACAGATTGCAAAGTTGGAATCCATCTTTGGATTGTTCATGATGAAATCCTTGATTCCCTTGTTGATTGCCCTGACTGTAAGAGGATCGGCCTCTCCTCTATCGGCAAGCTGATCCACAACGGACTTGTTTCCATCAAGATCGAAATTGCCATAACCAAGCTTCTCCATGACCTTTGCGGCAACGGATGTAACAAGAGAGTCGATATCTACCCTGCTTATCACTTCCCTATAGAGATTTGAAAGATCGGAAAGCAGGAAGTTCTCGGCAGAGAGACTTATGGTCTCCATGCCTGCATCCCTTGCCTCCAATTCAAGAAGAGACAATAGATGAGTCTTTCCCGATCCCTTCTTACCCGTAAGAAACTTTATTGCAGAACCTCCCTCAGGGATGAAGGATGAGAAGTAATTTCTCCTGAAGAACTGAATGACTTCAGCAGTTCCTTCAGAAAGACTTCTCAAGACATCAGGATCAGAGCCTACATTAAACAACAACTTTTCCGAATCTTCCATGTATTACTCCTAATTAGATCAGTTCTGAAGGAATGCAATCGAGGAAAGAAGAACCTCACATCCATAGGCATCGAGAATTCTGATGGTATCATTCGTTCTGGAAGAACCCCATCTTACGGTGCTTCCCTTCTTTGTAACAAGCTCACTTCCTTCCTTATACATTCTCGCAATATCGAAAGCGAAAGCCTTCTCATCGTATTCTTTTCTTGATCTTGCCATTGGAACAAGTTCCTTCCAGAGAGCCTTTAATGATACATATGCACCATGAGCAAGATTCTTTCTCATGAGATGAGTCATGTAGGCATCTTCAAGCTCGGAGGCAAATCCAACAGAATTGAACTTCACTGCATTGAGCTTCTCCTGACCTTTTGCAATTGTATCTGCTATGAACTCCGGTCTGCTTGTGGAATACTTCTTCCTATCGATATAGACATCCTGATTCTCACTGTCGATCCTTACCTTGTAAGGGAACATCTCGAATACAGGAAATTCACCTGCCATGTCGACACCATGATTCCTGCAGGCCTCCTCAAGACCTTCGGAGAAACCACCGTTGCTGAAATACTCTTCACTATCGAAGCTGTTCCTGTATTCTTCCAGTTTTGCAATTGCATCTTCCATAGCAGCATAGGAAGCCTTGAGGCTATCCATGTTCTTATCCATGTTCTTGAGAGTCCCCTTCTCTGCATCCTTTGCCATAGCCTTGACGTATTTGACTGTCTCTGCACTTCTCTGTCTGAGGTCAGCTTCTGCTTCCTGATATCCCTGTAGGAATTCTTCGTAATTCATATGTTTATCATTCCTTATTGTTATATATTGCCTATGCATTCCATGGCTGAATACAATATAGCATAAAATTGTACTCAAATACCTCATAACTTCAGAAAATAAACCATTTTTCCCAGTGATTGGACAAATAGACCCGATTAAGTGCTATTCTCTTCTTATGCAGATACCTTACCGATGGCAGCAAGAATGCTTGGAGAAATGGATAGAGAATGGAAGAACGGGAATCATTGAAGCTTCCACGGGAGCTGGCAAGACCTCTCTTGCAATATATTGCATGAAAGATGCTGAAAGAGAGATCGAAAACGTTGATTTCATGATTATAGTTCCTACAATCTCCCTTGTACGTCAATGGAGACGTGCATTGGAGAAAGCTGGATTCTCCCCTTCTTCAATAGGAGAGAGGCATAGCGGCATCAAATCATCACTTGAAAACCATATATTGATATATGTCGTAAATACTGCACGCTATACAATATCGAGAGACATATTGAAGAAGCAGGCATTAGGAAGGTCAGTGATGCTGATTGCAGATGAATATCATCACCTTACATCAAAGGAGAACAACCTCTCCTTTGAATTCATGACATCTCCTGTCTTCAAAAGGAATATGTATGCATCCCTTGGTCTCACTGCAACAGCAACCGATATTCCACTGAAGGAGAAGATCATCCCCTACCTGGGGCCTATGATATACAGCTACACAATGAGCGATGCTCTAAGCGATAATGTAGTCGCTCCTTACGCTTCCTATTCAATAGCGATAAAGCTGACACAGAAAGAAGGAGAAGCTTACGATGAAACAAGCAGAAACATCTCGATCATCATAAAACTCCTCTCAAGACGTTTTCCATCTCTCATGGAAAGTACACTTTCACTGAAGGAGAAGAGTGCCTACATAAGAAAGCATGGTTCGGATGATGACAAGAAGCAACTCAAGAAGCTGGAAACGAATCTAAGGGAGAGACGAAACATAATCATCAATGCCGAGAACCGTATCGATACAGCCATGGATATCGTAAGAGAAATCGATGATGACAGAACCATCATGATCTTCACGGAAAGGATTGCTCAATGTCGTATGATCGTCAAACTTCTCGAAGAGAATGGATACAGAGGTGTTGGCATGTATCACAGCAATATGGAAAAGGATCAGCAGAGAATTATGCTATCTGATTTCAGGGATGGCTGGATAAGGATACTTGTCTGTTGCAAGGCTCTAGATGAAGGGATCGATGTACCGAGAACCGATGCAGGAATTTTCCTGTCGAATTCCGACAGTGAAAGACAGAGGATCCAGAGAGCGGGAAGATTGCTGAGAAGAGCAGAGGATAAGGAGATGGCTGACCTCTATTACATATATGTAAAGGATACAGTGGAAAGCCATGTATTCCTTGAAGGCAACAGAAAACATGTCCATACATCATTCATAACAAGAACATCAAATGACTTCGAGAACCATGAATACAATGAACTCGTATACTCACTTCTTGCAAGTATGGATCCTGAAGAAGTAAGAAACAATGTCAACGCTATATACAAGCTTGCCAGGAAAGGAGCACTATCCCATGATTGGCTGCTCACCCCTGAAGTATTGCAAGATAAAGCGAAACACAAGAGAGAAGCCTATTATGCCTTGATGGGAAAACTAAGCAAACTAAGGCAATCCAGATCAAGCGAAGGCCACAGTGAAGCCTCTCCATCTAAGAAGAATCTTCTATAGATGGAGCTTCCCCCTACCCACACAATTACGAATAATTGTGTAGTTGTCTCTTTAGAAGACAGGGACTGCGCATCTACTGAACAATCTAGACTCAGCAAAAGATGATAGATCATCCTTAAC
>CAKQTE010000078.1 GCA_934276485.1 uncultured Spirochaetales bacterium
AGTTGATGGACGGTTCGTTATCCAAAATCTTCAGTTGAATGCCATCCGCATAAAGACTTGCCAAAAGACCGATGTCTGCCATAAACAGTTTGAATAAGTTTCTGCTGCTCGACAAAATCAAAGGCACGGTAGGCTCTTCTACATTATATACTGGCAAAGCCACACCAGCATCCTTCAACCACAAGAAACTGTTCTGATAACGTGAGAACTTGATGTTTTCATTCAGGTTCTTCAATATGAAACGCTTGTTCTTGGCATCAAGCTCAGCAGGAATCCTGTCAAAGATTTCCTGAATATACAACTTATGATCTGGGTCATATTTCGCTATGTCCTGCTTATAAAGGCGTATGATAGCCTGCTGTTCTGCCATTACCTCTTGCAGATTATTGGTAGCCAGATATTTATCAACAGCTGCTGGCATTCCACCTACTATAAGATAAAGCCGGAATACTTCCATCATCTTTTCATGGATGAATTCATCTACAGCAGTCCCTTCAGTAAAATGTTTCCTCAAAGCATCTATAATTCTATCGTTGATACCAACTGCAGTTGCAAACTCCTCCAAATCAAGAGGATACATATCTTTTACATCCATATATCCCACAGGTGCTGAACGTAGATTCTTGATCTCCACACCCAATAGGCTACCGCTTAAAACATAGCGATAGCTCCCCTCCTCCACCAGAAACTTGATGGCAGTTACGATTTCCGGGCATTCCTGCACTTCATCAAAGAACACAAGGGTACTGCCCTTGACTAAATCCTGGCTGGTCACTGTGGAGAGACGCAACAAGATGTCTTGACTATTCTTCGCCTTGCTGAAGACCTTTACCAAGCCTGGATTTTCGATGAAGTTGATTTCTATGAATCTTTTAAAATGTTCATGCCCAAAACGACGGATAGAATATGTTTTTCCTATCTGTCTTGCTCCTGTCAACATCAACGCTTTCTTATTCGTTTCGAAGAAATCGGCTAAATATCTGTCTATCTTTCGTTTAATCATATCTTTGTCCTCTTTTCTAATATTAAACGGATGTATTTTGTCCGTTTTTCCAAGGCAAATATACAATAATTTGTCCGTTTTTCCAAGACATTTCCGCATATTTTTATCCGTTTTTCCAAGATTTAACAGTTTCTATCACCCATTCCACTCAAACTTATCACAAAAGCAGTATTATTACGAGACAAGATAGAGAGATAATGGTAACTTTGAGGAACCTGTTTTTAGGGGGATGTCACCAACTTCAAATTTTGGATATCAGGCATCCATCTGAAATGCCAATGAAAACGCAAGACATCAAAAAAGAAAAGAGTGATGGAATGCAAGCTACCCTGGCAATACATAGGGCTGTAATTATTTCCTCCATCACTCTGGAATAGAGGACGTGTCCCGAATGGGATTAAACGCTCCCTCCACGCTGCAAAGATACAACATTTTTCTGAATCACCAGATAAAAAACAGAAAAAATCACTTATAGACGAAAAAACATGGGAAACGATACAAAAAGCCACCCAAATGCATCATAAGGAAGGCTTAAGTAATGTACCTACAGATGAGAATATCATTATCCGTCACTTCGTCACCAAAACCAAGTCATTCAGTTGATTCATTCCCATCCCTATAAGCCAGTATGACAAGCAGAAGTCTATGCTCATCACCAGCCTGTATCTTTTGAAGAAACTCCACCTGGGCAGAATCCGTAAATGACTGCCCTATAGACATGAGCTGACTAAGTTCACCCATCAACAACGGGTGCTTTACAGAAGATACTATCTGAAAGGACACCTTATTAAATAATGCCCAATCTACAAGTGTATATTGCTGAAAGGCACGAAGGATTGTCTCTGCCCTACTCTCGCCGTCCATTTGGAAGGAATAGATACGGCGCTTGACCATTTGTTTGTTACTATTACAATTCATCATTTCTTTCTAAGTTTTTGATGCAAAGATAAAAGTAAGGGGTGTAAAATCACTTCACACTCAAAAAACAATTCAACCTGTGCAACATATTTTCCTACTTTTCCGTTATCTTTGTACCAAAATTATAAGAAACAGAATAAAACAAGAGAATATGGCAATCAACCAATTAAATAAATATGTTTGGCTCGTGGAAACCATTCATAGAGCAAAGAATAGAGGCGGCATCACCCTACGGGAAATCCAAAGCAGATGGAAGGAGTCTGAACTCAGCGAGGGAACGGAACTCTCCCGAAGAACCTTCATTAACAACCTCCATGCCATCGAGGAACTGTTTGAAATCAGCATCAGCTGTGGCAGCGGCTATCGTTATTACATAGAGTATGGCGACTGCTTCGAGGAAGGAAGTACCCGAAGTTGGATGCTCAATGCCTTCTCTCTCAATGCCATGGTCAGCAACAGCCGCAAGCTCAAGGAACGAGTCCTTTTGGAAGATATGCCTTCTGGCAGAAACTTTCTGGAAGACATCATCAAGGCCATGCGTGACAACCATGCCATCGTTATCTCCTACTACAGCTATAATACCGAGAAGTATTATGAGTTTGAAATTCATCCTTATTTCGTGAAGGCTTTCAAGAAACGCTGGTATGTTATAGCCTACAGTCCAGGCACCGATGACATCCGCTGCTATGCACTTGACCGCATGGAGGATGTCACCATCACAGAGGAAGTTTTCAAGATGCCAGAGGATCTGGATCCAGTAGAGTATTTCAAGGATTGTTTCGGTATCATCAACATCAAGGGTGCTGAGGTACAAAAGGTGCTGCTCAGGGTGGATGGATTCCAAAGCAACTATATACGTAACTTACCCCTCCACTCCTCGCAAAAGGAAATCAAGCACACGGATGAATACTCTATCTTCGAATACCACCTGAAACCAGAACTCGATTTCGAACAGGAGATATTCTCCTACATGGACACCATAGAAGTACTGGAACCTCAATGGCTAAGGGAGGAAATAGCCCAACGTTTGAAAAATCTAACAGGGAAATACCAAATATAATCACCAGAAGCAAAGGACAGAAAAGGGTGCGTCATGGACTTATGACACACCCTCAGATGGAATGTTAGCTTGTTGTATATATGTTCTTTGTTACCATCAGTCTTTTTGAAATCTATGAATAGGACAGCATCTTAAAGAATATTTGTAAATTACAGGTTAATATAATGTAAAAAGAAGACTTAGGTGAATAACTTAAGGCATTTTTTTTGTACCTTTGCAACATAAAAATCGTCAAAACGTGAGAAATAGCCTACTATTATCTCATCAAAACGTGAGAAATAGAGCAAAGACGAGTCGTCAAAACGTGATAAACAGATAATTATGAAGAGAAAAATATATACTAAAATGCTGCAATGGAAGCAGAATTCTCAAGGAAAATCTGCTTTGATGATAGATGGAGCACGCCGAATAGGTAAGAGCTATATTGTGGAGGAGTTTGCTAAAAAAGAATATAAATCATATATTCTGGTTGACTTCAACAATGCAGATAGTGATTTAATGGAAATTTTTGATAAGTATCTGAAAAACTTGGATTTGTTTTTCAGTTACTTGGCTTTGTATTTTAATG
>CAKQTE010000079.1 GCA_934276485.1 uncultured Spirochaetales bacterium
CAAGCAAGGAGTGGAGAAGAAGTGGTGAACATGGAAGAGCCACAGAAGTCAGTGACATTGCCGTGGAACGTCTCAAAGATGCTGACGGAAAGGTAATTGAGGGTAAATACAAGATGTCCGCTGTCATCGATGGCAATGTATTCTCTCACGAGATTACCCAAAAGGAATATGATAAGTTCCTGGCTGTAAATGATATGCAACGCATGAAGCTCTTTGACAAAATCTTCCCTGAAGTGAAGATGTGTACAAAGGAAGGACATGGGTTCAACTTGGGAGCAGCAATTTTGGCGGCAGTGACAACAGGCTTGGACGTAGCAGCCAGTCTATCAAGACCAGCCATGCCACGTCCTGACATTTACGAGCATAAAGGTGTCTATTTCAAGCCCGGGGTAGTATCCCCAGCGGAAGTGGCAGCTGCCAAATTTGAGAATTTCAATCACGAATCGGCCATGTCACGTGGAGAAGGAAGGGGAATGGGCATATAGCCCATCTCCTTAAAATCAAGTAAAAGTAGTACTATTCATCAATATCATATGTATAACTTCTATACAAATGCCTATCCCAAGGTAGAACTGCGGCCATGTTGTCGATACATTCAGCTCACAAACCTGTTCTTCATACCACTCTTATCAGGATTCATATGGATGGCTAACCATATCACAATGATTAAGCATTGGTTTTTCTATTCCTTTGCCATCTTTGGGATATTCATGTCAGTTCTGGTTACCCTGTCGCAACTGGCGACAAGGTACACGATAACCGCTGAGCAGATAATTATCAGGAAGGGGTTGGTGGCAAGAACAACTCACTATATTGAACTCTATCGTGTAGTGGATTATGAGCAACGTCAAAACCTACTACAGCTATTGGTCGGTATCAAAACGGTCATTATCCTTAGCCGAGACCGAACCAATGGCTGCCTCAAAATGGTGGGAATCAAAGCAAATAAGGATATTGTGGGAGAAATCAGGCGCAGAGTTGAGTTTAATAAAAGAAAAAAGGGAATTTATGAAATTACAAATTAAGAAAAAGCTGCTTTTGACAGGCATATTTATCTTTTTTGTCAGCATCGAGGGCCTTGGGCAAGGGGTAGCAACCTCCAATCCCCTACAATATGCTGCTATACAAAATGGAGAAGCTAATATAAGTGCAAAAATCAAAAGTCAAACAGACAATATGGATAATCTTGCAGGCGTACAAGGATCGATGGTAAAGGATGCTGCCAGCATGAAAAAATGGGAAAAGCAGTATAATGCCTATCTCACAACAGCCAAGGGGTACGCAGAGAAAATAGCAGCGGCATCCACTCTGTTTCAAGATGGTATGCAGACACTCACCTATTTGTGGGAGATTGACCAGGCCAGAAGAATCAATCCAGAAGGCGTATTCGCCTCCATGAGCATGAACAATCTCTATATGGAAACTGCTGCAGAGTTCACTAAAGCCTACCGCATCTTGAATAAGGTTATCAAAGCAGGCGGTAAAGAGAGTATGCTCAATGGTGCTGAGCGTACTATGCTCCTATGGCAACTGAGCGGAGAGCTTGAACTTTTGAACAGAAAGCTTCGCAGCCTTGCACTTAGTATCAGTATATTCAATTTTGAGGATGTGTGGAACAGAGCTATTACCGGAAAAATTGAAAAGACAAACGGCATGTTAGCTTCAGATGCCATCAGGCGACATGGAAAAGCCATGAAGCAAGTGGCAAGATTCCATCGAATGAGACAAGAACATAAACCATGGTTTCAATTAAATACATAAACAAATGAAAAGATACATCTTGATTTTTGGTATGACACTACTATTTTACACCCATGCAAAGGCTTTGGTGGGTGAAGACTTAGTAAGAGCCGGTATGTTCTATACATATGCCAAACAGGCAAAGCAAACGCTCATAGCCCAGGATGCAGCCATGAACCTTAACATGTCAGGGCATAAGTTTCTGAAAGAAGAGGTGGAGGAAATCACTGATTTTCAGAAGCAGTTCAATTCTTATCTGGATAGCTTTGGTGACATTCTAAGTATTGCCGCAGAAACTTATGGTATCTATTATGAGGTAGATCAGGCGTTCAAGAACATCAAGCAGCTGAAAGCCACCTCATCCGATTGTCCTGCCAACCTCATAGCCGTAGCAGTATCAAAACGGAAGAATAATATTTATACAGAGGTGGTCGAGACAGGCATGCAAGTGGCAACAGACATCCAATTTCTAGTTCCATTGAATAAAGACAAGGATAAGAATGCAAAGATGACAGTCAAGGAAAGAATCGAATGCATGAGTAACATCAGAAGAAGTCTCCGTGCCCTGAACAATAAGATGAGAAAAATGAACAGACTTACCTCCTACACCACGCTCATGGATTCCTGGTATGAACTCAGGGGCAATCCTAAGAAAACCAGAAGCATGACAGAAATTGTCACGGCATGCCAGGAACGTTGGAAACAAAAAGCCAATAGTGTAAAATGTAACAAGTAAATACAACAATGGAAGAATCAAAAGAATTACAAGGAACCTATACCCTGTT
>CAKQTE010000080.1 GCA_934276485.1 uncultured Spirochaetales bacterium
AGAGAAGAAAGGACTACAGAAAGAAAAGCTCGCAACTGCAAGGCGTATGCTCGCCTCAAACTTCGATATTGATACAATCTCAGCAATGACCATGCTTACTAAAGAAGAGATTCTGGATCTCAAATAGCGTATGCTTATAGACAAACGCTAGCATTGTTGTAAAACCAAGAGCCCAAGATATCAATCGAGGGCTCTTATAAGTAGAGAACAAAACCTAAAAAATGGTACTTAATTATTGGTGTCAGATTTTTGTATTATTAATTATACTCATCATAGATAGGTTAATTTTGGTGGAGCCATGAATAAAGTAATTAATATTCTTATTGTTGATGATCAAGTTTTGTTTGCAGAGAATCTGAAGTTAATGCTTGAGACTTTGACCCCTGATATTCATTGTATTGATATTGCATACAATGGACAGGAAGCAATTGATAAACTAAAAGTAATCTCATCCCCAGATATTATACTTCTTGATGTTCGTATGCCAGTAATGGATGGAGTGCAAGCTGCGAAGATTATTCATGAAACTTGGCCTGAAATAAAGATAGTGATGCTTACTACCTTTATTGATGATGAATATGTCCGAGATGCTATTGAATATGGTGCTACTGGATATTTCATAAAGAATATCAAACCACAAGATTTAATCTCTTCATTAAAAACCATAGCTACAAATGATTCATCTGTTATACTTCCTGAAGATTGGATATCAACTCATTTTTCAAAGGAGTCTAATTCTGATTGGGATAGCTTTATCTCTCGTTTAGGAAAGAGAGAAAGGGAAGTACTTCAACTAGTATCGAAGGGATACAATAATAAACGAATTGCTGATGAATTATATTTATCAGAGCCTACAATTAGGAATTACATAAGTCGAATTTATGCAAAGATAGGATCAAAAGATAGATTGGAGGTAATATCCATTGTTCGCCAAAATACAATATAGGACTTGTATCGGACGATGGATTCATTTTGCAATTGCTACAACAGCAGCGATTGTAATATGCATCTTTATCGATAAGTCTCTATCTGTTGTTGATTGTCTTTTATGTGTTACAACAGTACTCTGCACATGTTTTTGTGCCTTCGATTCATTTCGTAAATCAAAACTTAGGATTATTCATGGTTTTGTGCAATTCATAATCTTGATTGTTGCATATTATGATCATAGTCCATATCCAAGAGAGTATGTATTAGTACCAATTGTTATCTCAAATCTGATTTACATATATCCTATGTACCTGAATATCATATTGATGATAGGAATTGGAATTATTGCAAATCTTGTCTTGTCATACAACTTCTATCTTACAAATAAAATTGATTTGATAAGCTTTGTCATATATACAGCTACAGTTGTTTTTTTCATTGTATTTGAAATTTTGTATTTAAGAATCAATAGGCTTAAGAATATGATTAAACATCAAGAGAATAAGATAGATCATATTGTAGCTTTGAATTCCTCTTTTTCAGATCAGATATTTGCGTTGCAGAAAAAGGTATCTTTGGAAGAGAGAAAAAAGATTACCAAACAAATTCATGATACTGCAGGATATGTTTTCACAAATATTATAATGATGTTGCAGGCAGCAGATGCTGTCATGGAAATTGATAATGAGAAAGCAAAGAAGATGATTGATAATGCTCTCGACTATTCAAGACGAGGAATCAATGAAATACGCTATATCCTTCGAGAGATGAGAGAGGAAAATCAAGGACCGCAGAGTATTCAGAACGAGCTATATGAAATAACAAAAACATTTTCGATGGCTTCTAATTGCAATGTAAATATCGAATATGGAAACTGGCCTCAGACATTCAATCCTGATTATGATGTTTTCTTCATTCATCTTGTTCAAGAATCCCTAACCAATGCTATCAAACATGGTAATGCAGAGCATGTATCAATTATATGTTGGAAAAACGATGACTCTATAACAATGTCTGTAAGTGATGATGGAATAGGTGCTAATGCAGGAACTGTTAAGTTTGGAATAGGTCTTGATGGAATATATGAATTTGTCACTAAAAACAATGGAAAACTTGAGTTTCCTCCTGTTGATAAAGGGTTTTCAATACTAGTTACACTTCCTCTATTGTGACAATTGTCACAAATTAATGTGACAACCTAAGACAAGATTATGACACAGTGTTTTTCCTTTATGCTGTTAAACTGAAATTACAAAAAAGGAGAACACAATGAAAAGATTTTTAGTATTTTCACTATGTATGATGCTTATCATGACCTCTGTTTTTGCAGGTGGAGCATCAGAACAAGAGAGCGGTCCTGTTACTCTTCGTATTTGGCATAGATGGTCAGGAGTAAATGATACAAGACTCAATGAAATCGTTCAGAATTTCGAGGCAAAAAATCCTGATATCAAAGTTGAAGTAACTTCAAAGCCTGGTGAATATATTGACCTTCTACAGCAGATGATTGCTGATCTTGCAGCAGGAAACAACCCACCAGATATCCTTCTTGGTGGATATAATCTAATGAATTACATTGCTACAGAACTAAAGCCTAATCATATTGATAAGATTGCTTCTTCTGCAGATGCTTATAAGTCTTTAACAGACAGATTCGATCCCGCAATTCTAAATCTTGGTATGGTTGATGGTGATATGGTATGTGTACCTTTCTGTATGTCAAACATGGTTATGTTTGTTAATATGGACATCCTTAGAGAAGCTGGTTTGACAGAGGCTGATATTCCAGAAACCTGGGATGATGTATTTAAAGTTGGAAGCATCATTAAGTCAAAGACTGACAAGTATACAGTTTCAATGCAGAATCTTGATACTTGGCCAGATTTAACCTTGATCTTCTCAAATGGTGGAAAACTATTGAATGATGATAATACAAAGGTTGCATTCAATAATACAGAAGCAGTAGAAGCAATCGAGATGTGGCAGAAGCTATATAGCGAAGGATTGATTCCTATTTGTACAGATAACGAACTGTTTGCAGACTTTGTTGCAGGTGAAATTGCATTCTACTGTGGTTCTTGCATGAAGCTTTCAAGTATTTCTTCTAGTGTAAACTTTGATCTAAGTGTTGCAAAGGTTCCAGCATTCAAGGGTAAGCAGAGAGCTCTTCCAGCTGGTGGATCCGGTATCTTCAACTTCAGTAAGGATAAGGCTCATCAGGATGCAGCTTGGAGATTCATTGAATATGCTACATCACAAGAAGCAATGGAAATCTTTGCAAAGACTGGATATCTATCAGTAACAAAGGATGAAGTTCAGGTTAACCCAGGACAAGAAGCAGCTTATGAAAGCGTTCCATATGCAGTACCATGGCTCTGCTGGCCAGGTGGATCAACTGGAATGGAAATTGACAGACTCTACTACAATGTTAGAACAAATTGTCTGTTCAATGGCGCTGACGTTCAGTCTTCTTTTGACAAAGCAGTAGCTGACTTCAACAAGATGCTCTAATTGATATTCCCTAATTAGTTAGAATCTGAGCTTCCCGTAAAAGGAAGCTCAGAGTTATAGGAGGAATTATGTCAGGAATCTATACTGATAGAAATGAATATGTACTCTCAACCTGGATTGGGGAGTACTCTGATTTCAGAGAGATATTGAAGTGCGCAAAGGATAATGGTTTTGATTATGTTGAACTTTGGGGTGATTCAGTACATTTTGACCCAAGAGCTGGCATAGATAGAACAGATATTAAGAAATGGCTCAAAGAATATGATCTAAATGTGCATTCAGTTCATGCACCTTTCAGACGCTTTAAACCAGAATTTGCAAATAGTGATGACTTTTTGAAATATAGAATGAAGCTATGGCACAAAACAATCGAGGATTGTTCTGACTTTGAAGTACCTATCATGGTAATGCATGGACTCGATAGATTTGAATACAACTATAAAAACTCAGATGTACATATCGTAAAAGATACTTTCGCTGATTTATGTGAATACGGAAATAAATATGGAGTATCGATAGCTTTGGAAAATGTTCCTCCTGTTGGGGATGAAGATGAGATTATTTGTACTCTCCAAAATCAGAAGAAACTTTATGGAGATATTCCTGGACTTAAATATTGCTTGGATATTGGACATGTAGTGTTATCTAATGTTGATATACATGATGAAATTGATGCTGCAATGCCAAATATCGTGACAATGCATATCCATAATAATGATGGAAAAAATGATCTACATAATATTCCAACAGATGGTGTAATCGATTGGCCTGAAGTGCATGATTACATGAGGAAAAAGGGATATACAGCTCAATTTGTTCTAGAGGTCTTTGGAGGAGATGATCCTTTTGCAAAGATAAAGGAACTCTCTTCTCTATTTGATTGAGGCGTGGGGGATTTTATGGTTATAAAAGTAGAAAATAAATCTATATACGCTAAAAGAGTACAGCGACGAAAAACAATAATGTTCTTTGTTTATATGTTGCCTGCTCTTATAACGTTCCTTTTATATAAATTTGTACCAATTATTTATTCACTTGTTTTAAGTTTCTATAAGTGGAACTTTGTAGGATCCATGAAATGGACAGGACTGAATAACTTTGTTGAAATGCTTGGTAGGGAAGCCTTCCAGAAAGCTACAGTAAATACATTTTTGTATATGTTAGGACTGTTTCCATTCTTTATGGTATTTCCTCTTATTTTCGCACTGATTCTATCAAAGGTCAGAAACAAAGGAATGCAGAATTTCTATAAGGCATTGTTGTTCCTTCCTTCTATTCTAGCTTTTTCAATTATTTGTCTAGTATGGATGTGGATGTTCAATCCTCAATTTGGAGTAATGAACAATATCCTTCAAAAGCTTGGTAAATCTGGATATGCATGGCTAAGTGATAAGAGGACAGCAATGCTATCTATCATACTTGTATCTGGATGGAAGCATATTGGAACAAACATGATTCTCTTTATTGCAGGTTTGCTATGTATTAATAAGGAATACTTGGAAGCTGCAATTATAGAAGGTGCTAATAGTTGGCAGGTGTTCTGGAAAATCAAATGGCCTCTTCTATGGCCTACAACAATATACATCTTGATTACTTCGATTATCTTTGCATCAGAAAGAGCATTTACTCCTATCAATATTTTGACAGCAGGAGGCCCTTCAGATGCAACAACAAACTTATCACATATCATATATGTATTTGCATTCCAATATTTCAATATCGGACTGGCAAGCACAACTGCTATCTTCACTTCGATATTCTTCTTAATTATCACAGCTAGCCTTATTAAGATTGCTGGAGGTTTATGGCACTATGACGATTAATTTTTCTAGACAGGGAAAACAAGGAATATTGCATTTGTTTTTGATCATTCTTGTTTTTCTAAATTGTTTTCCAATTCTATGGATGATATCATCGGCATTTAAGTTGCCAAATGAGCTTTTTTCAAGTGAAATTTATCTCATTCCTCATGTACCAACACTTGATAATTTCAGAACGGTAATCAAAGAGTATGATATCCTAAATTGGTTCTATAACAGTATTATTACTACTCTCGGAATCGCTTTGGGACAGATTGTGATATCTATGCTTGCAGCTTTTGCTCTTACATATTACAAGACAAGATTCAATGCATTTATATTCTATATGTTGATTTCAACAATGGTTATTCCTTTCCAGGTTACCATGATTCCAAACTATATTCTTACAAGTAAGATGGGAATATTGAACACTCCTCTTGCTGTTATTATTCCTAATGTTGCGAATGCATCAACATTCTTCTTCATTAGACAGCATGTAAGTAGTATTCCAAAGCCATTCTTTGAGGCTGCTGAGATAGAAGGTGCAAATTCTTTCTGGATCTTTCGCCATATTGTATTTGGAATTTGTCAGGGTGCAATTCTTTCAATGTTCATCCTCTGTCTCATTGATGGATGGAACCAGTACTTCTGGCCTTTGCTTGTTCTTAAATCATCAAAGCACCAGACACTCACGATAGGATTGCAGCAATTCCTTGATCACGAGACAGGAAATAGATGGGGACCATTTATGGCTACCGCTACATTGGCTTCCTTGCCTATGATAGTTATCTATTCGTTCATTCAGAAGAACATCATAGATGCTTTTGTAGGTTCTGGTATTAAAGGTTAAATACTACAATATCGTTTCATTGTCTCCTTGCTTGCTTTTTGCACAAGGAGGCTTTCGACGTGCTATCATTGTACAAAGAGGTGCGCCAGTTCGGTGTACATAATCTAACTCGGTGAGAGTCCGAGTCTGGTAAAGCCTAGCAAGCAACCGGTACATAGCCTTGGAGTCTAGCTCGTGAGGGCGGATTTAAGCGTAGGCAGTGG